>DUTQ01000228.1 GCA_012841995.1 Thermoanaerobacterales bacterium
GTAATCCGGATGCCCCGGTCCAATGCCAACTACACTTATCAATTGTGATTCCCCCTTTTTTGATCGGCATCAGCCAAAAATCCGCGCTTGAGGGAATAAAGTCTTACACCAATGTCCATCTTTTCCTCGGTGTACCAGATACAGCGATCCACTATCCTTTGAGCAATAAATTGGCCAAAATCGCTGATATCTATACCGGATTTTTCTATAGTATTTAAAGCTTCCTCTGTTGTGTTACAATTTAATATTTCTGCTACCACATCTCTTTTAGCGCCAAAGTATGCAGCATAAGCTGTCATGATTTCACTTCGGGCATCAGCTACCCGTCCGGTTGTGTCGAATATTCCAGCCGACACTTTTATGAGCTTTCCTATGTCACCGATAAGCAATACCCACTTGAAGCCGTATTCGGCCGCTTTTTCCAGAGTAAATCCAATATAGTTGCCATATGATATGATAATATCTTGCCTTTGCCCTTCCTTTAGTGCATAACTTTTCCCATAATTTCCGGGCACAAGCACCACTTTCTTGCTACCTTGAGCTGCCAGAATAGATAGTTGAGCGGCAAGTGTGTCCTTTAAGGCTTGTGTAGACATGGGCTCTACAATGCCAGTGGTACCAATAATAGACAGCCCGCCTTCTATCCCCAGCCTGGGATTAAATGTCCTCTTGGCCACTTGCTGGCCACCAGGAATGCTTATAGTGATCTTTACACCTGTATCTTCAGGCAGTACCTCATAAACCTCTTTTTTAATCATGGCCCTTGGCACCGGGTTTATAGCAGGTTCTCCGGGTTTTATCTGAAGGCCGGGCTTTGTGACAATTCCTACTCCCTCGCCTGCTGTTATGATGATGTCCTTACGTAAAATAAGCTCTACCTTGGAATAAACCACAAGGCCATCTGTCACATCCGGATCATCACCACCATCCTTTTTAATACCACAACAAGCCCACCCCTGACCTTTTTCAAGGTGCGCTATTGGCAGTTTAAGAGCCCACCCCTTAGGGGTTTCTATCTCCACTTCTTCTAGTGAAGTATCACAAAAAAGAGCCATGGCTGCAGCTTTCGATGCTGCTGCTGCACAACTTCCGGTTGTATAGCCACATCTGAGCCTTTTGCCGTGTTTTACCACATATCTATTCATTCCCATGGGGCCTTCCCTCTATGGCCATATACATCAGAGCATTCACAATAGCTGCAGCCACTGTGCTGCCTCCCTTTTGACCACGTGTGGTTATATGTGGAATCGAAAGCTTCATTAGGGCCTCTTTGGATTCTTTTGCCCCAACAAAGCCGACGGGAACGCCAATGATTAAATCCGGATTGGCCTTTCCCTGATTTATTAACTCAATTAGTTTAAAAAGTGCAGTAGGGGCATTGCCAAAGACAAAGACTCTTGTTTTTTCGTCATCAGCTGCCGTCATTATTGAAGCCATGGACCGGGTTATGCCCATTTCTTTTGCCATCACTGCTACTTGAGGATGGTCTATAAAGCACTTAATCTCACATCCAAGACTTTTAAGGGCTTTCTTGTTGATCCCAGCTTCTGCCATACGGGTGTCAGTATAAATCCTGCATCCTCCTTGAAGCGCCACAACCCCAGCATCCACTGCTTTTGGGGAAAACTTGAGTAAATCCGCAAACTCGAAATCTGCCGTGGTATGGATTACCCGTCTAATAACCGCCCATTCACACATTTCAAAATTCAATTTGTCAACATGCCCTTCAATTATCTCAAAACTCCTTTTTTCAATTGCCCTCGGGTCTTTGATATACTCTAAATCTTGCATAAATCACCAGCCGCCTTTTTTAAATAAAATTTTACCGTAAGCCACATTTGTTTAGAAAGTTATCAATAAGCTCTGGATATGCATAAAAATCTATGTGCATGTAAGAGGCGAGGCAGTTTTTATAAATATAGCCACACCGCCATTCTCGATTTTGACCGAACTTTTTAACAACATAGCTTGTGTCATCATGTGAGCCTTTTATCTTCGAATAGTGAAATTCATGACCCATAATAAGGCTACCTCTAGGTGCCATTACATTGTCCTTTGTAACCTCGCAAGATACATAGCCGAAATTCTGAAGCCTGTCTGTCATAACCGCCTCACCATCGAAAATACCAACCATTAAAAAGGTCTTACCTTCTTTGCTGCAAATAGACTTCATGAGATACATAAGCCCTCCGCCTTCGGCATATGTAGGAAGCCCTGCATCTATGGCATTAAATATGGAATCTCGCATCGATGTATTTTGACTTATTGCCATGGCAAACTTTTCAGGAAATCCTCCCCCTAAGTAGAGACCTGACACCCCATCAGGGAGTTTAGAATCTCTTATTGGACTAAAGGGCACCATAAGTGCTCCTTTTTCTTCAAATGCTTCCAAACTGGCATGGTAGTAAAAGCAGAAGGCTTCATCTACTGCAATGGCTATTTTAATATTTTCGTTTTGCTTATCTGTAATTTCCTCTTGTTCTCGCTTTGAAGTGTTAATAATTGTATTAGATCGTTTGGCCTCTTGCATAGTCCTCTTTTGTATATCCTTATCAGTCGGAAAGGTTTGAGCATTCTTTGATATCTCAAGTATGCCGTCTAAATCTATATATTTTTCGACCAAATCATTGAGCCTTTCAAGATGCTGCTCAATATCCTTCATTTCTTCCGGCGGCATAAGCCCCAAAGGCCGTTCGGGAATTATCAGCTCTCGGTCTTTCGGTAGATACCCTAAAACCGAAACGCCAGTGTCCCTTTCAATACACTCTTTCAAAAGAGCGAAGTGTTCCTCTCCTCCCACCCGATTGAGCAAGACCCCAGCCAAATTCAGTTTCGGATCAAAATCTCTGTATCCCATTACCATAGCCGAGGCACTACTCGCCATACCGCCGACATCTACAACTAATATCACAGGGAGCCCCAGCATTTTTGCCACATGTGCACTACTTGCATATCCTGTTGAATCCTTGCCGTCAAAAAGACCCATAACCCCTTCTACTATGGCTATATCCCCCTGTTGTGCCTTGTCTTGATACAATTTCTTTAGCCTTTCCTCACCTAGCATGTGCAAATCCAGGTTATAGGAAAAACTGTCACTGACAAACCTATGATAAGCCGGGTCAATGTAATCAGGGCCGATTTTAAAGGGAATAACCCTACATCTTTTAGAAAGGGCCCCCATAATTCCCAAGCTTATGGTTGTCTTTCCGGAGCCACTATGGGTCCCGGCTATCATTACGCCTCTTGCCATAATAAATCCATCCTTTAATTTCTACTCATTATGGAACTTCACAACCACTGCTACAGTATCCCCTTCAGTTCTTCTACGGTTTTAGGGTATTTTTTGCCAACAATGCCTTTTTGCTGCAGAACTTCAGATATTTCCAGCAATAAGGGCTTTTTAAGATCGGCTTGCTTAAGGATTTCATCATCCATGAAAACTTTTTCCGCAGATCCAGCCTCCAAGAGCTTACCGTCTTTTATAATCAATACATAATCTGCCCAAGAATAAGCAAGGTCGGGATCGTGTGTTGATACGATTACCTGTTTTCCACTTTGGTGTAGCTCATCTAATGTCCCCAATAAAATGTGTGAATGCTTAGGATCGAGGTAGGCAGTAGGTTCATCAAATATTATAACTTCAGGTTCCATAGCTAATACACCTGCTATACAAACCCGTTTTTTCTGACCATAGCTTAAAAGATGTGTTGGCTTTTGCGCCAAGTCGCAAACTCCCGCATCTGCCATGGCCTTATTCACCCTGTTTTTTACTTCATCTGCCTCTAATTTTAAATTCATAGGGCCAAAGGATACCTCCTGAAATACCGTTCCTGCAAAGATCTGAGTATCTGGATCCTGGAAGACTATGCCTACCTTTTTTCTAAGTTGTGTAAGGTATCGTCGATTATACTCTACCTGCTTGCCATCAAAAAATACCCGGCCTTTCTTTGGCTTTAATATTCCATTAAAATGAAGAAACAAAGTAGACTTGCCTGCACCGTTGGGGCCCATTACAACTATTTTCTTACCTTTTTGAATACCTAGGCTTATTCCCTGTAGTGCCCGTGTTTTATCGGGATATTCATATTCTACATCTTCCGTTTCGAGAATATATTGGCTCATTTTATGGTACCTCCGGTTTTTAAGGCAATTATCAGTAGGACTGTATCAATAGCTGCAATCAAGATTATGTTTTTAATCGAGGTATTATAGCTTGGTTCTAATACTTTTAGCTCACCCTCATATCCTCGGGAGACTAGAGCTGTGTAAAGTCTTTGGGCATCAGAACAGGATTTAATGATAAGATATGAAACAAGCCTGCCGAGAGAATTTATACCAGAACTAAAAGTGGCATACCCTAATCGAGCATTTTGAGCCACATATATGCTTTCAGCAGTATCCATCATCACAAACAATTGGCGATACACGAGAAACATCAAGTCTATTAATATATCCGGTAATTTTAGTTTCTTCATTACAGCAATGATGTCCAGTATTGGTGTTGTAAGAGATATAAAATAGAGACAGGATACCAGCGCCATGGAACGCATAAAAAGTAAGCCGGATTTTATTAAGCTATTATATGTGATGCCAATCGTTGATTTAAAAAATATAAAATAAATTAGGGTGCTGTCGGGATTAACGCCTGTATTTATCAATATAGGCAAAAGGCTTGCCACAAGAAAAAAGACCGGGAGGAGCATTAGACGCAGATAAGTTTTTACAGGTACTTTCCCTATTAATATTACAGCAGCTGCTATTATCAAAATAATCAGGCCACATGAATATATGCTTGGGAAAAAACCGATAACCATGGTGATAAGTGAAAAGGCCATTTTTTCACCAGGATGAATATTCCTCAATCTATTGCTATAGGCAAAACCATCAAGCAGCATTTTTTTGTGCTAAACGACCAAAAAAGTAACCTATAAAACCTGCCCCTATTGCTGCCTGTAATGCAAATAGCAGGCTTTCTATTTCACCACTGGGTGGTTCCCAGAAATTTGAAAACCACGGCTCGTAATCAGCAGCGATTTCAGTGATAATATCTTCAGCCTCACCGTCAGCCCCTTCAAATTCCGCATCCTTTATGAACATCATTGGCAGTATTGCAATGAGAACCACTAATATGAAGGGCAAAAATCTTTTTATAA
>DUTQ01000229.1 GCA_012841995.1 Thermoanaerobacterales bacterium
AAAAAGAGTTACGTCCCCTGGTGGAACGACGATGGCTGGTATTAAGAGCCTAGAAAGAATGGGTTTTACTAATTGTATCATTGAAGCTGTGAAGAAGGCGACCCAACGGTCTCAAGAAATGGCAAGGTAAAATGCAAGGCAGTAGATTTGAATTTTTGCATTAATAGTTGAAAAAAGAGACGCATGTCTCTTTTTTCAACTCATTAAAATATGATATAGTCTTAATTAGGGTATTAGTCATTTGTTGAGAATTCGTTAATTTCCTTCAAGCACGTTTTACAAATGTTTTTACCCTTAAAATTTACTACATCTTCTGCATTATTGCAAAAGATGCATGCAGGCAGATATTTTTTTAATATGATCTTGTCTGCATCAACATAGATTTCAAGAGCATCCTTTACGTCGATGTCCAGTGTTCTTCTCAACTCTATCGGAATAACAACTCTTCCTAGTTCATCGACTTTGCGCACTATACCAGTGGATTTCATTTAATTACCCCCTATTATCATATTTCGACAAAAACCCTTAAGTATATAATACCAATTATGACAATAAAAGTCAATACCTTAAGTAATAATAATTACTTTTAGAATATTTCTTCAAAGACAATATTAATTGATTTGATTTATAACAGAAGATAGTCTAAATGTAAGATTGTCACGAGGAGGATAAAGATTGCTGGAGCTTGATACCGATTTAAAACAAAGGTTTAAAAAAGCTGCTAGAGCGTTTAAAACAAGGCTTGAATTAAAGCCGGACAGATGGACAATAAGAAACCTAATTACAAATGAAAAAATCGGCTATTTCATCAAAAGCAATAGGCTTACTACAGATGAATTAACTAAAATTGTTGATAAAGGCGGTATTTGCGGGGTGGATGGTTCAACAAACAATGGCGGCGGATCTTTCCCTTATATAATAACTCTTCAGCAAGCCATGGCAAAGTTTTGCAATGATGCATGTGAGGATATCTTATTATCAGATGCTTTTTCTCCTTTTAGCATGGAAGATAGAATCAGTGAAGAAGAATATAGAACATATGTAAAACGAAACCTGGCTCTTCTTGAAGCATCAGCGGCAATATTGGCATTGGAGGAATATAAACCGGCCATCTTGTTAATGGATGGGTCATTGGTCAGGTTTAAAATTGAAGCCCCAGAGTACTGGGAAAAGTTAAAAAATAAAGCTTTGGAAGTTGGCACTCTTCTTGTTGGAGTTGTTGAAGGGATTTCAACAAGTATAATAAGTGAAAGCCTTAAAGATGAGCTTCCTTGCGCAATGACTTATGCATTAGACTGGGAAATGCTTTTTGGCCTGCTCGATATTGGTGAGGCACTAGTTATGGCTCATGGACTTTTTAAAGAGGGTTTTTGCACTTGTTTTTTGAGGACATCTGCTGACCCAAAGCCAATTGGGCTGGATGTGCCTGAAGAACAGCAACAGTATTTAGAAGATTTGCATAACCTTATTTATACTATCACTCCGAAAAATGGTCGGGGCATACCCTTGTGGCTTGATATAATAGATAATGAAATAAAGATTTCAGATAAAATGATGGACATGCTAATAAAAACTTATTTGGGCCAAGATTATTCTGAACTCATTATTCCAAAGCGAAATAAAAGGCAAAGATAGGGAGTGGTATTTATGCAAGTAGTTGGGCTTACTACACCCCAAGAGATTTTTGTAGCATCTAAACTCAGGAAATTTCGTATAAATGAAATGTTGGTAATTGAGGATACTTCGCAAGGGCCTTTATTAGGCGAGGTGGTTGAAAGTAATTCATATAACCGATTTATTCCTCTTTCCATAGAGAATGCTCCGGGAGATTCCAGTGTTCTAGAGTCCTTAAAATGTTTGGGATATTCCATTGAGGAAGATGAAATAAATGTGGCAAATGTTAAACTTTTAACAGAGGCAAGCTATCCCGTTACAACTGGGTCACACGTTAGGCTTCCCGAATTTGATGAAATAAGGGATTTTGTTTTAAAAGGTTCACGAGAAGATGGGCTTTTGCTAGGTGAGATAAAAAATACTGAAGAGATTGCAAAAACCATGGAAGACGATTTAAAGGGCCTTTTTTACATGATGTCTCAAGGAAAACTTGATATTTCGAAAAATGTGCCATTTATTTTGGATTTAAGGTCATTTCAACAATACCCACATATCGGAATCTTTGGAGGCTCTGGTTCAGGTAAATCCTTTGGCCTTAGGGTTTTGCTTGAAGAGATAATGAAACACCGCTTTCCCGCCCTTATATTGGACCCACACTATGAGATGGATTTTGCACAAAATCAGGAATTTATAAAGGAAAGTGCGGACTTCAAACGCGACTTTGAAAAATTTCAAATAGGTGAACATGTTGGAGTAGAGTTTAAAAACCTCAATAAAAGAGACTTATTGGCTTTGCTTTCAGCAGTGAGTCCTTTAACTGAAGCGATGAGCAGTGCTGTAGAGGGGCTTTGCCGATGGGGTGATACATATTTGAGTTTTTCATCTCGCCTAGAACTTTTAAGTGAGGCTATGGAGCTTGGGCGCAATAAAATAGAGCAGTCTTTAAAACAGGATAATTTGGACGATATTGAGAAGCAAAACACAAAGAAAATGAAAAAGCTTTTGGAGGATTACCAAGGCATACCACTTCCTTCGATACATGGTATTTTATGGAGGATAAGGAGACTTGCCAGCTCCGGGATTTTTAGCAAAGATATAAAGCCAATAAAACAATGCATGATGTCAGGCAAACTTGCAGTAATTCAAGGCCCCATATGGCTGCTTCAGGTATTTTCCACATATCTTTTATCGAATATATATAGGCAAAGACGAGATTATAAAGATAGCGAGTTAAAAGGCCAGGAAGCAGGCGAATATTTTCCACCATTCATAATAGTTACAGATGAAGCTCATAACTTTGCGCCTAAAGGCCGAGAAACGGCAACAAAGGGTATAATAACCGAAATTGCTCAAGAAGGGCGTAAATATGGCGTGTTCTTGGTATTGGCTACCCAAAGGCCTACTTTACTTGATGAGACGGTTACAGCACAGCTTAATACAAAGATAATTTTTAGAACCGTCAGGGCATCTGATATTGGAACAATCACCGAAGAAACCGATATTAAGCAGGAAGAGGCCAAACGGCTTCCATACCTTCCATCAGGTGATGCCTTTGTGTCATCACCAGTTTTTGGAAGAACTATTGCTATAAGAGTGAGGTTTCCATACTCTAAAAGCCCTCACACAGAAAACCCCCTTGACGAGATAAAAAACAGGCGAGAAAGCTCTTCACAAGAACTTTTACAGGCATTGGCCCCTCATTTGCCAATATATGCAGCGAATTTCATCAGGGCAGTAGAGGATATAAATAAAGTATCAGAACAAAAATACGAGGTTTTTACTTTAAAACAAGCCCTTGAGACACTCGTGAAAGAGGGGAAACTCAAAAAGCAGAAAAGTCCATTAGGTGATATATATATGGAATGAATGAACTTTTAAGCCTGACCCCACATTCTCTTATAAGTATTATTTAGGTAAAATTAATTTTACATCCGTATTTCTTGACTTCTTTTGACTTATGTGGTATATATTTATAATATACATGTAAGAATATTGATTTTTTATCTTTTAACGGCAAAATACCGATATTATTTAATAAAGGCTATGAAGGGA
>DUTQ01000230.1 GCA_012841995.1 Thermoanaerobacterales bacterium
ACCTTCCCTTCAGCATAATTAAACATTTTAAAAGTTTACATTGATTTGGTTATAGAAACTCTTAAATGTGTAGGATATGTCCCATCTTTCTCTTTTTTGTCTCCAGATAGAATTCATTAAATGAATTTTTGCCTATTTCTATAGGCTCACGACTAACAACTTCCAAGCCGTAGCCGGAAAGGCCTGATATTTTTTTTGGATTGTTTGTCATTATTCGAATTTTAGAAAGGCCTAAGTCCCTCAAGATTTGGGCACCAATACCATATTCCCTAAGGTCTGCAGGAAATCCAAGCTCGATATTGGCCTCAACTGTATCTCTGCCCTTATCTTGCAATTCGTATGCCTTAATTTTGTTGGCAAGACCTATCCCTCGTCCTTCTTGCCTCATATAAAGCACTACTCCACAGCCTTCACGGTCTATTCGGGTCATGGCATATGCCAGCTGTTGCCCGCAGTCACAACGCAAAGAACCAAATGCATCTCCTGTAAGACATTCTGAATGGACGCGAACTAATACCGGTTCCTTTGCCTCTCTCAAGTTTCCTTTTATAAGTGCAATGTGATGTTCCCCAGAAATATTATTTTGATATACCGCTGTTCTGAAAAAACCGTATCTGGTAGGAAGATCAGCCTCTGCCACTTTTTCTATTAGTTTTTCGTTTTTTCGACGGTACTCTATGATATCTGCTATGCTCACAATCTTGAGATTGTGTTCTTTGCTAAATTCTAAAAGCTCTGGTAATCTTGCCATGCTACCATCATCTTTCATGATCTCACAAATGACCCCAACAGGCTTAAATCCTGCCATCCTTGCAAGATCTACCGCTGCCTCTGTATGGCCCGCACGCACCAATACACCGCCATCCCTAGCCCTTAATGGAAAAATGTGGCCAGGTCTTGACAGATCTTCAGGCTTTGCGTCATCGCGCAGGCAAACCTGTATTGTGTGTGCCCTTTCATATGCGGAAATTCCAGTAGCACAATCACTTGCATCAATACTTACGGTGAATGCTGTATTAAAACTGTCCTGGTTTTTGTGAACCATTAATGGCAATCCCAGTTTATCAATGATTTCCCCTGCTGCTGGCATACATATAAGGCCTCTGCCATATTTGGCCATAAAATTCACCGACTCTGGTGTAGCCTTCTCAGCAGCCATTAATAAATCGCCCTCATTTTCCCTGTCCTCATCATCAACTACTATTACCATTTCCCCTTGCCTGATACAATTTAAAGCTTCATCAATACTATTAAACTGCATTTTTAAAAACCTCCTTTACTACGCATATCCGTATTTTTGTAAAAAATCTCTGGAAATGCCTTTTTTGCCTTCATCTTGAATGGTTAGATACTTTTCTACATATTTCCCTATTATGTCAGTTTCAATATTTACAATATCCCCAGGCCTTTTTTTACCTATAGTAGTGTTTTGTGCTGTATGTGGAATTATGGTATAAGCCTAACTGTAGTAGATGTAAACACTGATAGCTTTGTAGTATCCATAATTCCACATACAGCACAAAACACTACTATAGGTAAAAAAAGGCCTGGGGATATTGTAAATAT
>DUTQ01000231.1 GCA_012841995.1 Thermoanaerobacterales bacterium
CCTTACAACCGCTCGGACACCCCTCCATCAAAATGACTATTCAAAGTATAGCACAATAAATCCTTTTTTGTCAACCGACAACAGACATCGTCCTCATAGCAATAAGGTGTATTTAAAATCAAATACGTTAAATATTCTACCACAAAAAATACAATAAATAAAGGGGAAAATTCATTTTTAGTCTGTTTCTCGAACCATAATCAGCCAATTGCCTTGAAGGTCTTTTGTCTTGCCTATCTGCTTAAAACCAAATCTCTTATATGTGGTTAAAGCCGCAGTATTTTCTGGCCTTACTTCGAGTTTGATTCTTTTTATGCACAACGAATCTATGAAATCAATTCCCGCCTTGACTAGGCTTTTGCCTATGCCCATTTGACGATATTTTTGTGCCACAGCAATGGAAAGTATCTGTGCAGACGGAGGTGTAGATACTTCAAACTTCATGTAAAAAATCTTGTTTTTAATGATCTTTAATAGATTTTTGCCATCCAAGACGATTTTACGTGAGACAAGCCAATAAGACATTTTAAGAAAGAATCCCGTTGTTATGGCCTTAAACCATAGTTTCTTAATATTATCAACCATTACAATATAGCCACAAACTTCATTTTCCTCAATTGCAACCATAAATCCCTGACCGTAAACCAGAAGAAGAAGGTTAAACATCTCTTTTATTGCGTTTTTTACATCTTCATTGACCCGAGTAAAAAAATTAATGCTGTCCAAAAAAGCCTCACAAAAAATGTCTGCTACCTGTTCAATATGCCGGGTTTCTGCCGATATTATCATCACAAGGTGCTCCCTCCGTCTCCATCAGTTCTGATAAAAATATCATCTGATCCACGGTTATAAACTCATACCCCATAGATTTCAATTCATCTATAACATAAGGTAATGCCTTTACAGTGTGTGACCTGTTTCCTCCTTTAAATGTAATAAGATCACCGCTATCGTGAAACAGCAATATACTCCCAGGCCTTGTTTTTTTTACTACAGCAGAAATAATTCCATTAGGTTCAATCTCTGCCCAATCCATTGCTGACACATCCCAGAGTACAATTGTATAGCGTTCATCCATAAGAAAATTTCTGGCAAAAGACGAGTATATCCCACGAGGAGGCCTGAACAATGTAGGTCTGACTTGTGTTGCATCTTCAATGGCTTTTTCCGCTTTTTTAATTTCATGGACAGTAGCTTTTTTCGAAAGAGGTATAAGGCCTTTGTGGCTATAGGTATGGTTTCCGATAGAATGGCCTTCATCAACAATCCTCCTGGCTATATCAGGGTATTGCTCTACGCTTTTCCCTATCAAAAAAAAAGTTGCATATACATTCTTCTTTTCTAATATGTCCAATATTTCAGGTGTATATATGGGATCTGGCCCATCATCAAAGGTAAGAGCAACATATTTAAAATGATGTGGGCCTTGCCGAATGATATCTTTTTGCATCCCAAAACCCTTATAAACGTATTTGTTGAAGAAAAATAATATTAATAAAAAAAGTACGCCAAACCCAGTCCCAATTCTGGCAATCGATACATGTTTAATTCTCTTTCCCAAAAAACTGGGCCAAAAATGAGCTGAAAGGCTTACAAAAATAATTAAGCAAATGATGACATATGCGTCCTTTTGAAAAAACTTAAAAGATAGGATTGCGATCAAAAATGATGAGGCAAAGATACAGTTTTTATAGTTTTTAACAAAATACAGTGATAACAAAAAAAATGCAAGTATTGCAAGGCCCATAACAGGAGAAATATAAAAGAGAATGCCCAAA
>DUTQ01000232.1 GCA_012841995.1 Thermoanaerobacterales bacterium
ATGCCCTGATATTGCTATTCCCTGCAAACACATTGCAGCAGTTCACTACATCATTGCTGAAGAACTCGATAAAGACCCTTTTTTAGTATTTAAGTTACGGGGTATGGGCAAAGAAGAATTTATTGAGCAGATGACAAAACTAAATACAAAAAAATACAAAAAATTTAATAAAACAACTATTGCCCCTAATAAAGAAAAAACCCTCTTCCCTACTGTTGCTATAATTTCAAATCTACAGGATTTGCTGACAGATGAATTCTGGGAGGGGAAAAAACCTAAAATAGAGCAATCAACCATCCCGGGAATACATGCTGCTGCCTTTATAAATGATGCCGATGCATTTTGGAGCAAAGATTTCCCCATGGCAGAAATCATGCAGGGAATCTATAGAGGCTCAAGTAAAGACTAAAGGCGCTACATGATGTAACGCCTTACTTTAAAACTCCTTATCACTAATTACCTTTGCTTTGTCGCCTACCTTAACCTTGCCGCCTTTTACCACTTTGCAAAATAGCCCGTTGTCAGCAAGCAATACAAATCCGTGAAAATTAAAAGTATGGTCTTTTGTAAGCACTTTTCCTATTTGAGTCACTTCTAAAACGCTCTCACCTACTTGCAGTAATGTTCCTAATTTGAACTCTTCACCTACAAGGCCTTTAACAGTCAGGTTCTCAGCAAAATCGCCCGGCTCAACCTCAAAGCCCTGTTTTTTGGAAAGCTCTTCAGCATACTCCCACAAAAGAATACCCACTTGACGTTCAGTACCGGCATGAGCATCCCCTTCTAATCCATAGCCTTCTTTGAGATACCCCTCGCCAATATTCCTTTTTCCAGTTCCGCGCTTATCGCTTATGCTAACACCGATTAACTCTCCGGTTTTCAATTAAAATCAACCCCTTGTATAATAATTGGATTTTCTAATCCGTAAAGCTTGTATTGATGTTCTTATTATCAATCCGCTCATCACTAATTTTAGCAAAAATATAAATAACTGCAAAGTGTATAAATGACGAATTTAATTCAAAAAAGTATGTCCGAATAATATAATTGTTTTAAAAAAAACTGTGAGTTAAAAGCCCTTTTGAATATTCTTTAAAGTTTGAAATAAGCATCTTATTATGATAAAATATAATTTCACTAATATTTATTTTTTGTTTTCATTATAGGTTTATATACCACAATGAAGGGGGAGCTTCTATGAATATATCAATTTTAACCACTTACCCACCACGTCAGTGTGGCATAGCTTCGTTTTCCAGTGATCTAAGAAAAAATATGATGCTTTATAACAAAAACATTTATATTGTTTCCTTAAGCGATAATTCCTACGATTACCCCAACGAAGTGATATTTGATTTACGGCAAGACAGCAGAGAAGATTATAAAAGAGCAGCACAATTTATCAACAAAGAGGATATCGATGTCGTAATACTACAACACGAATACGGGATATTCGGAGGCCAAGACGGCGACTTTGTGTTGGACTTTACAAAAAACTTAAAAAAGCCCTTTATATTATGCACTCATACCATTCTTGATAGCCCCAACGAGAATCAATGCAATATCCTTAAAATTCTTGGGCAGCAAGCTTTTGCCGTCATCGCTATGACAAATAAATCAAAAGAGCTGTTAAATAGGATATATAAAATACCCCTAGAAAAAACACATGTCATCTGGCATGGAGTTCCCGTATTTGAAAAAACCGGCTATGAAGCCAAAAAAGACTACGGAATTGCCGAAAGGCCCCTTGTCACTACCTTTGGCTTTGTAGGCCCTGGCAAGGGAATAGAGATCGGAATAAAGGCCATCTCCAAATTGAGGCATAAATACCCGGACATAATCTATTTTGTAGTGGGAGAAACACATCCAAGTTTAAAAAAGACTATGGGCGAATCTTATAGAGAATCCTTACTTCAGCTGGTAGAAGAACTAGATATGGAAAATAACATCAGATTTATAAATAGTTTTGTCAGCATACAAGAATTAGGGCGAATACTATATATGACAGATGTTTACCTAACCCCTTACCCTAATCGAAATCAAGCAGTAAGTGGCACACTGTCATTTGCCATTGGTTGTGGCAGAGCCATAGTATCTACACCATATAATTATTCTTTAGAATTGCTTGCCAACAACAGAGGCCTTGTTGCATCAAAGGCAGACCCTAATGAGCTAGCTGCTCTGATAGACTCCATACTTTCATCCCCTAAACTAAAGTCAGAACTTGAAAAAAATGCACAGAAGCTGGGCGCAAAAATGTCTTGGCCAAATGTTGCAAAAAACTATATCCATATCATTGAAAAATCGGGGTCAGACTTAAGAGATGATGATACATGTATAAACACTTTATAGAACTCACTGATAAAACAGGCATAATACAGTTCTCAAAAGGCTCAAGGCCAGACATTAAAAGCGGTTACACCATTGATGACAACGCAAGAGCCTTAATCATAGCCCTTGGGATGAAAGGAAATAGCCGCATTGAACTTGCAAAAACATACAGTCGTTATATGAAAGAAGCACAACTCGAAAACGGAGTTTGGCAAAACCTTAAAATAAACGGGAAGTTCTCATCGGCCTTAAATTCTGAAGACAGTATGGGTCGTGGTGTACTTGCTGCGAGCTTTGCCACTAACTGTGAAATAGATGAGGTGCGTCATCTGGCAAAAATAATGCTGCAAAAATCCATTCCGTCCGCTGTTCACCTTACATCACCCCGTGCCTCATCTTATGTGCTCTTATGTTTATGTAATCTATTGCAAGTATACAACAATGCTAATAATACACATATCTCACAATATGCCCGCAAAATATCACAAAGGCTTATTAACCTTTATGAGCAAAATCACACACAAGATTGGCACTGGTACGAAAACATTTTAACATACTGTAATGCCTTAATGCCACATGCGCTTTTCGCCTACTATATAGTAAGTAGCAACAAAAAAGCTCTACAAGTTGCAGTGGATTCCCTTAATTTTTTGACTGATACCCTTTTTAAGCCAGGTTATCTTTCTATTGTTGGAAACCGCGGATGGTGGAAAAAAGGGCAAAAAATACCCCCTTTTGATCAACAGCCAGTAGATGCCTGCTCTATTGCACTTGCATGTATTCAAGGATATATAGCCACGCAAAAATCCGAACTGTGCGAAATGGCAAAACTGGCATACGAATGGTACCTTGGCAAAAACATCAACAAGGTATCTGTCATAAATGAAAAAACTCAAGGCTGTCATGACGCCTTAACCCCATATGGAGTAAATTTAAACCAAGGAGCTGAAGCAATAATCTCTTATTTAATGGCACATCAGATCATTTATAATGATGGAGCAAAAAGCAAGACAATAATTCCTACAGTGTAAGGAGGAGTCTTATGGATATCGAACTTAAATACGGTGATGACCTTTACTTTGATGCACTTTCCAGTATAAAAAATGCATTAGACGAAACAAGAGATGTGGATATAGTAATAGGCATCCCTTTCTTCAATGAAAAAGACACACTACCTGAAGTGGTAAAAACTGCCTTGAAAAGCTTAAAAGATAGTAATCACAAAAAACTTATAGTGTGTTCAGGTGATCCTGCAGGTAAAAACACCCTAGAGGAATTAAAAAAAACTTGTAAAAGCCCAAATGTAACTGCGTTTTTAATGCCTCATGGAATAAACGGGAGAGGCTACAGTACACGGGCTATATTTGAGATAGCAAAATTTTATGAAGCCGATGTAGTGCTTTTGGAAGCCGATTTAACAAGTCAAGATGAGAAGGGTCTAAATCCTGCTTGGATTGACAGACTTGCAGAACCAGTCCTTGGCAAATATGACCTGGCCATAGCGCGCTTTTATCGACACCCATTTGAAGATATAATGAGCAATCTGTTTATATCACCACTCATAGAGGTATTGTATGGAATGAGAATAGCTGATCCGTTAAGTGGCATCTTTGCCATTTCCCACGATTTAGTAGAAGACATGTGCACAGAATTTGATAAATTAAGACAGCAAATAGGTGGATATGGATTAATCCCATGGATTATCACCACTGCCATAAAAACCAATAATAAAATCTGTGAAGTATGCTTTGGACCAAAATTTTCACCAATAAAGCTCGTAAAAAAGAATCTCATATTCAAGGAAATGTCAAGAGCACTTATCGAATGCATAAAACGAGATGAAGAATTCTGGCTAAATACACCTGCAATAGTAAGATACCCTGATGTGTTTGGCCGACAACAAAAAATCAAGCCACTTGAAGTTGTATTTGATTACAAAGAGTTTTTCCACTCATTTCAAAAAGAATATTTCCAATACCGCCAACTCTTTAGTCACATATTAGAACCTGAAACAATCGAAGAACTAGACAAAATGGCAGAAGAAAAGATGCAAACATATGATTTTTTGCCAAACTTGTGGGCAAAGGTGGTCTACAGTGTTCTTTTAGCTGTTGCGTTCGAACCTAAAGTAGAAGATGAAGACTTGCTAGAGGCTTTGATTTCCATATATGACGGGGCAGTATCAGGGCTTTTAAAACAACTTACACAGCTTGAAAACATATTAATTGCTAACAATAAAGAACCGGATTTCATTATATCGGCAAGCATAAAAGAAGCCTTTGAACAACATACTGATTGTTTTTTTCAACATAAAAAGGTATTCGTTAAAAAATGGAAAAAACTTGCGAGACAGACTAGACCCATAATAACACCATTAGACTATATAGAGTATATACCAGGAGTCCCTATAGTTCTGCCAAAGACTTTAGAAGGAGATAAAGGGCGCAAGGTAAACACAAACCATATATTTACAAGGCTCCAGAAAAAATATGAAAATCAATTCAAAGACTTTTTATATATGCTAGGAACTAATCCCAATGAACCCACATCAATTATAGCTGAAAAAATAAACGAATTTATGGTAAGCTTAGAAAACACCATTGATACACTATGTGACGGTAATCTTTTTACAGCAGAAGGCGTAGAACGGTTCCTTGCAAATCTCTTTGAATGTTTTCCACACGAAAAGGTCTTTTCAGTTAAAGAACAGGTATTAAAGAAACTGCTCTATGAATTTCAGCCTTCAAATCTAATGCTACGTCAAGGATATAAGAACATGCGAGAACTGTTTAGCGGCATGGATGTCCGCGATATACTCACATTGGCTCAGTACACTGAAGACAAAAATTATTTTGACAGAATATATCTATGGTTGGAGGACAATATACGCCCAGACAGTTTTGAGGAAGTTGAATTAAAACCCATAATCGTAAATCGGGAGAGATTTCCCGGTATTGGTGAATTTCGCGATATTTCACGCTTGAATAGGTTAACTGCTCGCATAGCTGTTACCAATTTGGGCAAAGGCATGGGAGGTAAATTCCCCAAGCTCAGATACTTCACACGAATAACCAAAAGCCTTGTAGAAGCTGAACATTTTTCAAGTCTTTGGAAATCTTATGCGCGCGAGCGAAAAGAAGTTGGCCGCAAATTGGTGAATTCAATCACCGGTCACTATGGAAAAGAAATGTTTTCCGCACACTACATCTTTGAAAACTGGCATCAGCGTGAACTAATGACAAGGCTCAGTAAATTGGCTAATACACTTGAACGCAAAGGCATGATAGAGGAAAGCAAGAACATCAATATGATGGTAAAAGGACACGGGATTAGTATGGTGTTACAAGACGGTACATTCATGCCATGCTCTGCTTGGAGCTGGGCAAGTTTCAGCTTTAAAGGAGGAAAAGGAATCCCCACACCTATGTTTTTACATGTAGAAAGAGATTGGTTTAATCATGAGCTGCTAGAAAATATATATGAAGAGATGGGATATAATCCCGATGAAATCATGGAACAAGTATTTCAGCTTATTAGCCAAGGCAAAGAAAGCAATGACATAGTAAAAGTGCTAATGGGGATTAAACCTCCAATAGAGGCAGTGGTCGTCCAAGAATTGGAACATTACCCGCCAGCCAAGACACTCAAAAGATATGATGGAAATCCTATCTTGATGCCAATAAAAGAGCATTGGTGGGAAAGCAAATACGTATTAAATGCAGCTGCGTTCAGGCTCGAAGACAAAGTCTACCTCCTCTACAGAGCTTTTGGCAATGATGAAATTTCTCGAATTGGTCTTGCCATAACTGATGGCTACCGTGTCATAGAAAGACTTAAAAATCCAGTTTTTATCCCTGAAACAGAGCAGGAGAAAAAAGGCTGTGAAGACCCAAGAGTAGTAATTCTAAATGATGAAATATTTATGTTCTATACAGCATATGACGGAGTCGTTGCACAGATAGCAGCTGCATCTATATCGATAGAAGATTTCCTGAATCGTGATTTCGACCGTTGGAAAAGAAAGGGGCTTGCCTTCCCGAATTTATGGGATAAAGACGCCATCCTTTTCCCGGAAAAAATAAACGACCATTACGTCATATATCACAGGATAGAGCCGAGTATATGGATGGCCTGCTCTAAAGAGCTCTCTTTCCCCTGGCCTAGAGGTGACCACAAAATCATTATGGGCCCAAGGGCCGGAATGATGTGGGACTCCTTAAAAATAGGGGCCGGTGCCCAGCCGATCAAAACGAGATACGGATGGCTTTTAATATATCATGGAGTAGACCATGAATTGGTATACCGCCTTGGCGTGATATTGGCAGACCTAAAGGACCCAAGTCGGCTACTCTACCGCTCTCCAAACCCAATCCTCTCCCCTGAAACCGAATGGGAAATAGGAAAAGGTAAAGAAGCCTGGGTACCCAATGTAGTTTTTACCTGTGGTGCCGTCCCTGCAGAAGATAAAGACATCCTGGATGATGATGACAAGATACTCGTGTACTACGGAGCAGCAGATACCTGCATAGGCCTTGCCACCGGAAAAGTTAAAGACCTCATCCCAAAAGACATAAGAAACAGACTAGGATGATACAGAGATGTTAGACACGGGGATGTTTCGTTTGTAACCTTTTCCCCTTCTCTTGCCAAGAATACATGAAGGTCCGGCACATTCCTGTGCCAGACCTTCAACGTTGTCCGTATTTATTTAAGTAAAAATCCCTCATAAAGTCTATATCATCCTCTTCAAGTTCAACTGCTCCACCTAATATTTGGGCAAAGATAGTGGCCTTTGCGGCCTTTTCAACGACACAGACGATTTTAAAAGTCTCATTTAAATCCGGGCCTGCTCCCAAACATCCGTGGTTTGCCAGAATAACCGCATTTCTTCCCTCCAAGGCCTTTACAGCAGCCTGACCTAATTCCTTTGTCCCGGGAAGAAAATACTCACTTACCCTGACATCTCCACCTACTATCTGAACAAGATCCTCTACTGCTGCAGGAATACGCTTCCTCGCCATCGCCATAGCAGTGCAAAACGTGCTGTGAGTATGTACAACCGCATTTACATCATATCTATTATTATAGACCGCCACATGAAGAGGCCATTCAATCGATGGCTTGAGATGACCATCAATAACTTTTCCCTTCATATCCAATAAAACAATATCATTAGGAGAAATCCTCTCATAATCTACACCACTTGGCGTAATTGCAATCAAATCCTCTCCCGGAATACGAGCACTAATATTCCCCCAAGTTCCCACAACAAGTTTCATATTTAACATTTTCAACCCTGTCTCTATAACCTTTCGCCTGATATCTTCAAACTTCATACACATACCTCCACACTTATGGTACCAAGGGGACA
>DUTQ01000233.1 GCA_012841995.1 Thermoanaerobacterales bacterium
CTATATATCTTTTTTGGATGATATCATATACCTCATCGAAGCCTAGCCCATGTGTGGCAAGCTGATGACACATATACAATAAATCGGTGATTTTATGGTCTTTCTTATTTCGCTTACCTGGTGCTGAAGGTATTACATATCTTCTTCTTTCATCAGCTTTTACGATATTTTTTACTTTGACAAATTGTTTGCTATCAGCTAAAGAACTACCCCCAAATTTTGCCACAATAACATCTTTCATCAAATTTCCCCCTAAACATTATCTGTTACAAAGTTTTCTTCCAACCTTACTGCAATATATGCTGGTAACGTTGTATTTTACTATTTTAGTATAACTTATAGCAATAGAATGTCAAGCCCAAAACTACATATGTCCTTCTGGCAAAAACAAAGGCTATAACAGACATCGGGGGTTGGTGTTTCCTTGAAATCGATGGTGAAACGGCTCTGATTAATAGCTTTTCAAAAAAGTAAATAAAATTAAAGCTGTCGTCAAAAGGAACTTAATTCCAACGACAGCTTTTGTGTTAGTGTGTATAATAAATTCTAGCTCATCTATATTTAAAGTTTAGCGGCTTTTACAAGTCTTTCCTCTACATCTTTCCAGTTTACTAAATTCCACCATGCCTCTATCCAAGCAGGCCTTTTGTTTTGATATTTTAAGTAATATGCGTGTTCCCATACATCACATACCAAAAGAGGAGTAACACCCCAAATAGCTAAATTTTGATGCTTTTCAGTTGTCATGATCTCTAATTTTTCAGTATAGGGATTCCATGCTAATATACCCCATCCTGAACCCTCAACTGCTGCTGTTGCAGAGCTAAAATGCTTTTTAAATGCCTCAAAGCTGCCAAAGTCTTTATCGATTTGCTCTGCAATAACGCCTTCAGGGTTACCGCCACCGTCAGGAGACATATTATTCCAAAATAGGCAGTGCAAAACATGACCTGATCCGTGAAAAGCCAGTTCCCTTTCCCAATGCTTAATCATTGCATAATCACCGGTCTCCCTTGCCTCGGCAAGTTTGCGAGTTGCATTATTGAGACCATCAACATAGCTTTTATGATGTGCATCATGATGTAGCTTTACAGTTTGTTCATCGTAATAAGGTTCTAATGCATCATATGCATAAGGTAGTTCTGGAAGCTTGTAGACCATAAAAAACCACTCCTTTTTAAATTTTTAACAAATCCTATGTGATATTAGTAAGCATTATCACTATATAAATAATACCTTAAATTGAATTATAAGTCAATTTTAAGATGGTCAAGTTTTACTTTGTATTTATGTTATAATAATAAGATGATTTAACGTATTGTTAAAAGAAAGCGAAAACTAAAGCGCTACAGTAAAAAGGACAACAAGAGTTTTCAAAAACCAAAGCGTTTAAAGCGTTTAAGGAGGACTACTTTTGAAAGAAAGGCTAACTTTTCAGCAAAACTTGTTGATAGGTTCGTTGTTATTTGGATTATTTTTTGGTGCAGGTAACTTAATTTTCCCGGTACAAATGGGACAAGCAGCCGGAAGTCATATCTTACTGGCTACTATTGGATTTCTAATTACAGGAGTTGGATTGCCTATTTTTGGAATTATAGCATCAGCACTTTCAGAAAGTAAAAGCCTATATGACATGGCTAGGCCTGTTAGTTCAGGTTATGCAATTATATTTACATCTTTATTGTATTTAACAATTGGCCCATTATTTGCTATTCCTCGTACTGCCACGGTTGCATTTGAAGTAGGAATGCATCCTTTTATTGCAGATGAATATTTAAAGTTGGGATTGTTTATTTTCTCACTCATCTTTTTTGCTTTGACACTTTATTTTTCACTGCGACCGACACGAATTTTAGATTGGGTAGGTAAATATCTTACTCCTGTCTTTTTAGTGCTTTTATCTATTTTATTAATTGCAACATATATAAAACCAATGGGACAGATAAATCAGTATTTACCTCAGGGAAATTATATTACTAAACCATTATTTACCGGTTTATTAGATGGGTATAACACCATGGATGCCTTGGCATCACTAGCCTTTGCCATTATTATTATTTCTAATGTAAAAAAGCTGGGCATAAAGAATCCCAGTTCAATTGCCATTGAAACATGTAAATCAGGTGTAGTTAGCGTTATTGGCATGACCATTATTTATGCGTCATTAGCATATATGGGAGCTACAAGCCTAGGTAGCGTGAGCCGTGCAGATAACGGAGGGATTATTTTATCCATGGTCAGCGATCATTATTTTGGCTTCATTGGCAAAGTATTACTAGCTGCTATTGTAGGAGTTGCGTGTTTAAAAACAGCTATTGGCCTAATAACTTCTTGTTCTGAAATGTTTAGTGAATTGTTCCCAAAATCCATTTCTTATAGAAATTATGCTATTTTATTTACACTCTTTTCTTTTATAATTGCTAATTTTGGATTGAATAATATCATTAGGCTGTCTTTGCCAGTACTTATGTTCCTCTATCCCTTAGCAATCACTTTAATCTTGTTATCCCTATTAACCCCGGTTTTGCATAAACAAAGGGATGTTTATAAATGGACAACAGACCTTACGATTATTGCAGCCTTTTTTGATTTATGTAAAGCACTGCCCGAATCTTTGCAACAAAATGTAGCAGTGAAACACATTATTAACTTTGCTCATTTATATTTACCCGGATTTGATTATGGATTTGGCTGGATTTTACCTGCAATTTGTGGTTTCCTTATAGGATCAATTATTTGGAGTATTCGTGCGAAAAAACCTATTGTTTGTAGAAAATAACATGAAACTGTTTTAGGTTTCAAATTATTTTTAAACGGGTAAATAACTGCAACCTCAATAGATTTGGGGCTTAGATAAAAAGGTTATTGTGTTTAATAACATAATAACCTTTTACTTTTAGGGGTAAAATACTCATAAATTAAATATAAGGGAATGAAAAATGCCTAAAAATAAAGCACCGCATTTCTTTTTGCTGGAATATTAGGGCTATAAACTTGGATTTTTTTTATTGGCTTTTTCTTACGTCTGCCGCAAGTTTATGAGCATAAAGGCCTTCCAATCGGGCTATGCGGCTAGCTATAGGGGCTAGGGTTTGTGCGCCTTCCCGATTTATTTGTTGAAAACTCGCTACCTTTATAAAAGTGCCAACCCATACTCCGCCTGTGTATCTCGAGGCCCTCATAGTCGGCAGAATGTGATTTGTACCGGAAACATAATCTCCAAAAACTTCGGCTGCCCAATTGCCAATAAAGAGAGAACCATAGTTTGTTAATTGGTCAACTATTTTATCGGGATTTTGAATATGAAGTTCTAAATGCTCTGGACATATATCATTTGAAATCTCTACGGCTTCTTTTAATGACTCTACAAGGATGATTTCACCGTTTTGCTCCCACGCCTTTGCTGCAATATCCGAAGTGGGTAAAGTTTCTAGGAATGCCTCAACGTCTTTTTTGACTTTAGTTATGAGATCGATATCAGTAGAAATGAGTATACCACGAGCTTGAAGATCATGTTCAGACTGTGCTAACAAGTCTGCTGCTACAAAACGGGAATCGCTAGTTTCATCAGCAATTATAAGTACCTCACTTGGTCCAGCTAAAAAATCTATCCCGGTAAATCCGCTGACCTGGCGTTTAGCCTCTGTAACCCACTGATTGCCGGGGCCTACGATAAGGTCTACCGGATTTACCGTCTCAGTTCCGAAAGACAAAGCTCCAATGGCATGGGCGCCACCCATGCAGTATATTTCGTGGGCACCGGCAATATTCATTGCCACTAGTGTAGCCGGGTGAATCATCCCTGTATCTTTACAGGGAGGAGAGCATGTGACAATCCTCTTTACTCCTGCAATCCGTGCGGGTATAATAGACATTAAGGCAGAAGATGGTAGCGGATATCGCCCACCGGGTACATATGCGGCACAGGAAGCCACCGGGATAATTCGATGGCCAAGCACTACTCCGGGTAAAAATTCTTTTTGAGTAGGGAGAATAGATTCTTTTTGCAGCAGCGAAAACTCTTCAATCCTCTTTGCAGCATATTTTAAATCTTCGATGACTTGGCTATCTAATTCTTCATACGCTTTTTTGATTTTTGCATCACTTACTTTAATAAAATTACAAGTACCGTCAAACTTTTGACAGAACTCAAAAAGCGCTTTATCACCATGCTTTTTGATATCTGATAATATATCTGAAACTTTATTTTTGACATCAAATATGTCTTTTTGCAATCTGGGCTTGGCTTTTTTTATAAATTTTGCAGTCATTTTCACCCTCCATTCAGGTTAAATGTAATGTTTCATACATTTTACATGTTTTTAATTAAAATTTAAAGGCTAAAACCAGTTTTATTTCTGTCTGAATTTTTAAATTGGAGTGATGAGTTATATTATGAAATGTAGGATATGTCCTCATGAGTGTAAAGTTAACCGAAAACAAGGTGAAAAGGGATTTTGTAAAGCAGGTGAAAATGTAGTTATAGCAAATGCTTCTATTCATAGATGGGAGGAGCCCTGCATAAGTGGAAATAATGGGTCAGGTACAGTTTTTTTTACAGGCTGCAACCTTCGCTGCGTATTTTGCCAGAATTATACTATAAGCCAAGAAGGATACGGAAAGCCAATAACAGTGGAGAAACTTGCAAAAACCTTTATTAAATTGCAAGGCAAAGGTGTTCATAATATCAATCTTGTCACACCCACAATCTATGCCCCACAAATCATTGAAGCATTAAATATGGCAAAAGAAGAAGGCCTTAATATTCCAGTCATATGGAACTCGAATGCATATGAAAGTGTTGAGATGGTAAAAAATTTATCGGAATTGGTGGATGTATTTCTCCCAGATCTTAAATATTTCGATGATAATATTGCAAAAAGATATTCTAAAGTGAAAAATTATTTCAGCATTGCCTCTAAAGCTATTTTACAGATGTATTCACAGGTAGGAAACCCAATATTCAATAAAAAAGGTATTATTCAAAGAGGACTTATCATAAGGCATTTGGTTCTACCGGGGCAAAAGGAAGATTCAAAAAAGATTCTTTCTTGGATAAGTGAAAACCTCCCTAAAGATATTTATATAAGCATTATGTCACAATACATTCCTTACTATAGAGCAAGCGAATACCCGGAGATTAACCGAAAGCTTTACCAAAGGGAATATGAAGATGTGGTAGAACATTTTTTTAAAATTGGTTTGGAAAACGGCTTTATACAAGATGAAAGCGCTGCATCAGATGAATTTATACCAAAATTTAAAGAGTAAAATATAAAAAAAACTATAATCAACTCTAATCGACGATGAAGAGTTTGGCTCCTTTTTCGGTATAAGAGCGATGGGGGTTGATATCTTCGGCTACTTGATAGCTCATCCCTTGCTTTAAGACGAATTTTCGTCCATCATCAAGTTCTGTTACAAGCTCACCTTCCATTACCAGCAGAACATGACCTCGACTGCACCAGTGATCTGCCAAGTAACCGGGTGTATACTCTACCATGCGAACACGAATATTACCCTTTTCAAATGTTCTCCACAATGCTTTACCGGTTACTCCCGGATGTTCGGTTGGTTTTACCTGGCTCCAGTCAACAATACAAAATGGCACATCTTGAATTTTCATTTGATACTGCCTCCTCCTTTGAAATTTGAAGTGAGCACAATGCCTCTCAAACCTTTACTTTTTAAAAGATTGAGAAATTTGCATCGAACCCTATCAATAGAAAGTAATCTATAGTATATTTCTATACAAAAAAGAAAAATCCTTTTAAAAGGATTAGGCATTATGCTGACTCTGAATTTCATTTTACAAAATAGGCAGGGAGACGATTAAATCAAGAGAGCTAATCCCAGAAATATATTCCTTCACTTTTGTTGCTATTGCTTTTTGTCGTATTTCGCTCATATGCATTACAGTAAGTGCCCTCTTTAAAAGAACATTCAGGGCGAACGGCATTTACAACAACGTTTTCTGCATTACACTGACAGTTTTTATTATATTTACATGTTGATACATTACATTTTATAGTTGCCATAGATAATCCTCCTAATATTTTTTAATTATTCTATAGTTAGTATTCCATAGTTTATCTGAATTTAAACATGATTCCAGCGTAGAAAGTAACTCCAGTGAGGATGATGGCACCTTTCCCAAAAGCTAGACAGAGTTTCTACACGAACATTGATTTTTTATATCAGTATCAAGCAGGAATTGGATTAGTCATAATTTAAAATTTTTAGCATTAGGGAAATGTTGCTAATCGCTACATAAATTGAAGGACTTTTTTAGATTAATGTAGAACAGAATTAGGATAGTTACACATCAAATCAAGTTTATGGACATAATAATTTAAATAGCTATCTTTTCTTTCTTATCTTTTCTTTAAGATTTTAATAAAAAAAGTCTGGAGGTAATATAATATGCTAAATGATATTAATAAGATAAAGCAGATTGATAAAAGCAATATGCTTAATCTGATATTCGAGCTACCGGAGAACTGTGAAGAGGCCGTAAAAATAGCGTATAAATGCATCAAAGGTCACAGGTATCACAATATATTCAATGTTGTTGTCACAGGCATGGGAGGTTCTGCTATTGGAGGAGACCTCATTAGGATGCTGACTTTAAATGAGGTAAATGTCCCAATTACGATAAACAGAGACTATAGTCTTCCACAATTTGTTGATGACAAAACCCTTGTAGTAGCATCGAGCTATTCCGGAAATACGGAGGAAACACTAGCTGCTTATGATGAAGCGGTAAGAAGAAAGGCAAAAATACTTGCCATAACATCAGGTGGCCAGCTTAAAAAGAAAGCAATGGAAGATGAAATTCCTTTAATAACAATCCCTGGAGGTTTACCACCGCGGGCGGCTCTTGGATATTCCTTTTTCCCGATGCTTATAGCTATGCAAGAACAGGGAATAATTAGCCAAAAACATTTTAACAGTGATGAGGTAATTCAATTTTTAAAAGAAACGAGAAACTGCTTTAAGCCTGAAATACCTGTAGAAGACAATCCGGCAAAAGCCCTTGCTGAAAAGCTTTATAAGAAGCTTCCAATAATATATGGCATCTCTGGTATAAACGACATTGTTGCTGCAAGATGGAAGGCCCAGATAAATGAAAATGCCAAGCATCCCGCTTTTTGCAATGCTTTTCCAGAGCTTGATCACAATGAGATAATGGGCTATGAAGGTGACAAGGATTTACTCAGTTTTATGGAGATAATCTTACTAAGATCCTCTTTAGAAAGCGACCGCATTAAAAAGAGAATAGATATAACGATTGATATTCTTAAAGAAAAGGTTGGAGGGATCACTCAAATTTGGGCAAAAGGGAATACGCCCCTTGAGATGATGTTTTATCATATCATGTTTGCAGATTATGTGAGTGCATATCTGGCTGTTTTAAACGAAAAGGACCCTATAGAAATTAAATCTATAGATAAACTAAAAAGCGAGCTAAAATAAATAGCCTTTTAAAAACATAAGGAGTGGTAAATTTGCACCTAGAGGTGGATACTCATTGCCATACGATTGCTAGCGGTCACGCTTATAGCACAATTATTGAGAATGCAAGAGAAGCTGCAAAAAAGGGATTAAAGATGATTGCAATAACTGACCATGGCCCGTCAATGCCTGGTGGTCCACATCGGTATTACTTTGGAAACTTGAAGGTCGTTCCAAGGCAGATTGAAGGTGTTTATATACTAAGGGGCATAGAGGCCAATATTCTTGGCACAAATGGCAAGCTGGATATAAGTAACTCAACACTCAAGAAACTAGATATTGTCCTAGCTGGTTTTCACGCCCATTGTTTTTCAGGTAAAGATGTGGAAGAAAATACCGCCGCCGCAATAGCGGCAATGAAAAATCCCCATGTAGACATATTAGTACACCCTGGGAATCCACAATTCCCCATAGACATAGATAAAGTTGTTGCTGCTGCAAAGGAATACAATGTGTGTATAGAGATAAACAACAGTTCACTTACCGTAAGCCGACGGGGAAGCGAGGAAAACTGCCTTATGATAGCAAAAAAAGCGGCAGAACAAGATGTAAAAGTGGCTATTGGCAGTGATGCACACATTTGTTTTGATGTAGGAAATTTTGATACAGCACTGTCAATTGTAAAACAAGCTAATATAAAAACTGACAATATTTTAAATACTTCAATGGAGGAGGTGATAAGGTTTCTTGAATCAAAAGGGCGTAAAATCGTACCTGATTTAAAAACAAAAACCGAAGTATAAATTTTATATGGGGGGTCAGTATCAGTAATGGTAATTTATTTAAACGGTCAAAGGGTTGATTATGAAAACGCAAAGGTTTCTGTAGAAGACAGGGGATTTCAATTTGGTGATGGTATTTACGAGGTGGTAAGAGTTTATGAAGGAAGGTTTTTTTACTTAAACAGGCATTTAGAAAGGTTAAAAAATGGTGCGCGGGAGATATATCTTGATTTGGATTTTGGTATAGATACATTGGAGAAGACATGCCGCCAAGCAGTAAAAGAAAGCGGGTTTGATAACGCCTCGGTATACATCCAGGTAACCAGAGGAACTGCACCAAGAAAACATGTATTTCCAGAAAAAAGTTCTTGCAATTGGGTAGTTATAGTTAAGGAAGAAAAAGGAATACCAGATGAAGCTTATAAAAATGGCGTTATGGCCATAACAATACCTGATGAACGATGGAGCCGATGTAATATAAAAACCATACAACTTCTTGCAAATTGTATTGCAAAACAAAAGGCGAAAAAGGCAAATGTTTATGAAGCAATATTTTACAGAGGCGATATTATTACCGAAGCCTCAAGTAGTAATGTATTTGCTGTAAAGTACAATGTTATATTTACTCATCCTGCGAATAACTTCATTCTCAATGGTGTGACTAGGCGAGTGATATTTGATATAGCAAGTGAGAATGATTTAGAAATATGTGAAGAAAGGTTTCGCCTAAAAGACTTAATGGAAGCCGATGAAGTCTTTATTACAGGTACGACAACACAAGTTTTGCCTATAGTTAAAATAGATGGAAAGTTAATTGGAGACGGAGTTCCTGGCAAGATTACTTGCAGCATTATTGAAGAATTTAATAAGCTAACAAAATCGGTTGATTGCTGACAATGATTATTATAGTATATCGAATATGTTAAAATGAACTTGTTGATTTTATTCATATAATAAGTGCTTGCTGGATATTTTTATAGTTGAATA
>DUTQ01000234.1 GCA_012841995.1 Thermoanaerobacterales bacterium
AAACATTAAAGTTATTAGTTTGAGCTTATCTAAATAATTTTTTAATACTTACCACCGCTTTTTAAAGCGGTGGTAAAGTTTTGATAAGTTCAACTAAAATTTAATAAAGTGTGAAAAGAAAATTGCATCAGATAAAAAATATCAACTAATCTCAATAAAGTTTTTCAAAACCTATATTCCCACTGTTTCTAAAAAAAGGAATTATTTTGGGTAAATAGGATATTAATATCAATACCGAGCAAAATCAATCTGATGTAAGTGTCACTTTATTTGGGGGTTACAAAATTACGATGGATATTAAACCAATAGCAAATCAAAAAAAATCATTTCTTGCAAACAAAACTTTTACTACTGTATTGGCATGTGGTGTCGCTCTTGGTGTAACTTTTGGCGCCTATGGGATGATGGTAAAACATGTAGAGGTGGTAGATGGAAAGCAAGTATATGAAATGCACACAACAAAAAATACCGTTAAAGACGCGTTAGATGAACTGGGTTTATCTTTAAATGAGGGTGATGAAGTTGTACCCCAACTTTCCACCTGCCTTGAAAATGGCATGAGGATTCAGATAAACCGCGCAGCTTTGGTAAATGTGACGGTAGAGGGTAAGGTCCTTACCTGGGTTTCCACAAAGGCTACCGTCAAAGAGGTCCTGGAAGAGGCGGGAATAATGCTTTTTCCAGCTGATAAAGTCAACCCGTCTTTAGATTCAGAAATTAAATCTGGTATTAATATCCGGGTAACTAGGGTAACTGAAAAAAGCGAAATACAGCAAGTAAAATTACCCTATAGCGTTATTAAAAGGAAAAACGGCAATATGGATAAAGGTCAAAATAAAGTGATTTCAAAAGGCGTTGATGGCCTAAAACAAATCACTTATAAGGTTATATATGAAGATGGCAAAGAAACCAGCAGACAGGTTATTTCTGAAGAAATCGTAAAACAAAGCCAGCAAGAAATAGTGGAAATTGGCACAAGGTCTATGGTAGCTACGAGTCGTGGAAACATGCGCTTTAAAAAAGTCATTAATATGAAAGCGACGGCTTACTGTGCCTGTAGAAAATGCACAGGGAAAAGTCCGGGTGATCATGGATATGGTATTACACACTCTGGGATGCGCGTTAGGCAGGGGGTTGTGGCAGTTGACCCCAGGGTAATACCTTTAGGCTCAAGGCTATATGTGGAAGGTTATGGGCTTGCCACTGCTCAAGATACAGGTGGTGCCATAAAAGGCAATCGCATAGATCTTTATTTTCCAACACATGATAAGACTCTAAAATATGGTGTGAGGCATGTGAAGGTATATGTCCTTGAATAGAAAAAAGATAGGCTTTGGCCTATCTTTTTTGTACAAGACCCCCCGGTTGGGCCGGTGGATGTTTATTATGTAAATGAAGCAAGCTAATGGTATAATTTCATTGATATATATTTTTTAAAACTGGGAGGAATATGTTTTGGATATTCAATTTCTGATGAGGAAACATGGCATAAAGCCAGACAAGCGTTTGGGCCAGCACTTTTTGGTAAACGAAGCTCCCATATTTTCTATGATTAAAGCAGCAGAACTAACTTTGCAAGACGAGGTTTTGGAGGTTGGCCCTGGTCTTGGAGTTCTCACTTTTTTAACTTTATCACATAAATT
>DUTQ01000235.1 GCA_012841995.1 Thermoanaerobacterales bacterium
AATACGCAATATGGGCATATCATGGAGATTTCAACAATATTTGCACCTAATTCTTCAAGGGTCTTAGCTGCATTGGCAATAGTTTCTCGGACTTCACCATCTATTTCATAATCCATGTATTCCTTTACAATACCTATTTTTATTCCCTTCACATCGGGAACAAGGCTTTTTGTGTAATCAGGAACAGGTAGATGAGCTGTGGTAGAATCTAGTTCATCCAAACCAGCTATTGCCTTTAAAATAATTGCGCTATCTGTAACATCTTTCGTAATTATGCCAACCTGATCCAGTGAAGAAGCCATTTCTGCCAACCCGTAGCGTGAAACCCTTCCATAGGTAGGTTTTAAGCCAACAACTCCACAACAACTTGCTGGCTGACGAATAGACCCACCTGTATCCGAACCTAAAGCGAAAATACATTCATCAGCTGCCACAGAAGCTGCTGAACCGCCAGAAGATCCCCCTGGTACCCTCTCTAAATCCCACGGGTTTTTTGTAGTAAAAAAAGCAGAATTTTCCGTGGAAGAGCCCATGGCAAATTCGTCCAAATTTGTTTTCCCAACTACAATTGCATCATCTTGTTTTAACCGCGCTACACCAGTAGCATCATAAGGAGGAATAAAATTTTCCAGCATTTTCGAAGAACAAGTTGTCTTTAAGTCTTTCGTGCATATATTGTCCTTAATTGCTACTGGGATCCCTGACAGTGATGAAGTAAAGTTTCCTGCTTTATCTATGTTTCTACTGGCTTCAAGTGCTTTTTCTTCATCTACGGTAATGTATGCCTTAACTTTTTCGTCAATTTCCTCTATTCTCTTTAAAATAGCCTTCACTAGTTCTTCGGATGATATTTGTTTTTTTACCAAAAGCTCGTGTGCTTCATGAACGGTAAGTTTATACAGTTCCAAAACCTCAACCTCCATTCTATATAAATCTTTTATTCTTCAATAATTCTCGGAACCTTAAAGAAATTACCTATTCTTTCAGGAGCATTTTTAAACACGTCTTCAGAATCTAGACTTTCTAATACTTTGTCCTCTCTAAATACACTTTTCTGGGGTGCCATGCTAGCTATAGGAGGAATATTATCAACATCAAGCTCATCTAATTTCCCAATTTGCTTGACAATAGAGTTTAGCTCTATTTGCATCTCACTTTTCTCTTTTTCCGATAAATTAAGCCTTGATAAATTTGCCAGATATTCTACCATATCAGAATCGATTTTCATGTTTTCACCTCTTTTTAAAGTCTATGTTGTTTTTTGCCTTAAAACTCCTAATAAGCATTTTTAATAAACTTTCAACTTTTATAATTTTATCATTTGACTGGGGTTTCTACAACTCTAACGCTTTAATTTTAGACGGTTTTAATTATTATCTTTCGGTTTCTTGGGCCATCAAATTCACAGAAAAACAGGCCCTGCCATGTTCCCAAAACCAATTTGCCTTCATGCACTATAACCGTAACCATATTTCCTACAAGTGACGCCTTTACATGTGCATCGGAATTTCCCTCTGTATGCATATAGTCATCTTTATATGGGATGAGTTTACTTAATGTATTAATTATATCCGTCTTTACATCTTCATCGGCATTTTCGTTTATAGTGATCCCTGCAGTAGTATGTGGCACAAAGACATAACATACCCCGTCTTTCATGCCCGACTCCTTCACAGTTTTATATACAATTGAGGTTATATCTAGCATTTCATTTCGCCGCTTGGTTTTAATGGAAATTGTCTTCATATCATTCTACCTCCGTTCTAAAAAACGACCAAAGTAAGACCTTTTAAAGCTATATACATATTTCGTTAAACCTACCAAAAATCCTTTTTAGCAAAATACTAAAACTAGACCAGTTAATTGACTGGTCTAGTTTTAGATAAATCCAATTTTGTTTTTATTAATGTTTCCTTAAGTCTTTTATCCTTTTGGCCTTCCCTTCAAAACGCTCCAGGGAATTTGGTGCTACAAGCTGTACTTTTGCGGTAATACCTAGAACTGTATTAAGGCGATGGGCAATGTGTTCTTCCAAAGCTGCTAGTTCCTTAAAGCGATCTGTGAAAATCTCCTGGGTAACCTCAACCTGAACTTCTAATTCGTCCATGTAGCCGTTTTTGGTTACAACTAACATATAGTTAGGCGTAAGACCTTCTGACTGCACTAACACACTTTCTATCTGTGATGGGAATACATTTACCCCTCTGATTATGAGCATATCGTCGGTACGACCCGATATTTTGCGCATACGCACACTCGTTCTACCACAGCGACATGGTTCAGGATTTATAGCAGAAATATCCCTAGTCCGATAGCGAATTATTGGAAGTGCCTCTTTCGTTAATGTAGTAATTACCACTTCTCCTTCTTCTCCAAAATCCTTGGGTTCTCCTGTCTCTGGATCTATTATTTCCACAATAAAATGATCTTCAGCAATATGCATGCCGTTTTGGAATTCACACTCACCAGAGACCCCTGGTCCCATGACTTCGCTTAAACCATAGTTATCAGTAACAAGGATGCCCCATCTTTCTTCAAGTTCCTGCCTCATTTCATGGGTGCAGGCTTCAGATCCAAAAAGACCGTATTTTAAGTTCAGTTTTTTGGGGTCTATGCCCATTTTTTCTGCCACTTCTGTCATATATAAGGCATATGATGGTGTGGAAATAAGAGCTGTAGATCCAAAGTCCTGTAACAACATAATCTGTCTTTCGGTATTGCCTACTGAAGCAGGAACTACCGATACTCCTACCTTTTCAAGGCCATAATGCAGCCCGAAAGCTCCTGTAAAAAGTCCATAACCGAAAGCCACCTGCGCCATGTCCGCATGTGTCAGCCCAGCTTGGGTTACCACTCTAGCAACCAGTTGAGACCAAGTTTCAAGATCTCTTCGGGTATATCCAACTACTGTTGGCTTTCCGGTTGTACCAGAAGATGCATGAAGCCTCAACAATTCACTCTTTGGAACAGCAAATAGTCCAAAAGGATAGTTATCCCTTAATACATCTTTCGTAGTAAAGGGAAGCCTCCTGATATCATCTAAAGTGCGTATGTCTTCGGGCTTGACCCCAATTGAGTCTAATACATTTCTGTAGTATGGGACTTTTTCATAAACGCGGCTAACAGTTGCTTTTAGCCGCTCCAATTGAATTTGTTCAATTGCCTTTCGCGAGGCACACTCCCATGTCTTATCCCAAATCATCAGTAATTAGCGCCTCCTTTTGATAGCCTAGATGTATATGCTATTCTCCAAAAATTCTTTCCAAATGGTCTAAAGAAATCTGCTAATATCTTTAGCCCGGGATTGTCAATAGCAATCCATTTACTATCACTAATTTTTTCAACTCTTTTCTTTCTAATTTAGAAAAAATCGGCTGCTTGTTCTAT
>DUTQ01000236.1 GCA_012841995.1 Thermoanaerobacterales bacterium
AATGGTATCTGGCACATCATAGTCCCAAAAATAGTTTTCACCATCAAAATTTACCAGAGGCACGGGTAAAAATCTCTCAAGATCAGCTTTAACTCCAACAGCACCTCCCGCAGGCCCGCCACAGCCATGTGGGGCTGTTGGAGTTAAAGCCGAATTAAAGAGATTTATGCCTGTGCCACTGGTAAATTTTGATGGTGAAAACTATTTTTGGGACTATGATGTGCCAGATACCATCGGAAAAGTTAGGGCATTTTATGGCACAGTACCGGCTATTATCAGAGCTTATGCTTGGATAATGAGCCTTGGGGAAGAAGGATTAAAGGAAGTGGCAAAAACAGCTGTCTTAAACAGCAACTACCTCTTTAAAAAGGTCACTGACATACCGGGCGCATCTGCCCCATATGCCCCGGGCAAACACCGCTTTGAACAAGTGCGCTACAGCTGGGAAAAGCTCACAAAAGATACTGGCATAACTTCAGAAGATGTTCAAAGGAGGATGTGCGATTTTGGCATGCACTATTGGACCAGTCACCACCCGTGGATAGTACCTGAACCATTTACATTGGAACCCACTGAATCCTACTCAAAAGACGAACTAGACCAATACATAAATGCACTCGCAAAGATTTCACAAGAGGCCTATACAGACCCTGAAAAGGTCAAAAATGCTCCATACAACAGTGTTGTTCACAAGATAAATAACGAACCACTAGATGATCCTGAAAGATGGGCTGTAACTTGGAGATCTTACCTTAAGAAACACAAAAAGGCGAAAAGTTAAATGCAAAAAATAGGGTTAATTGTAAACCCCATTGCCGGCATGGGAGGAAAGGTGGGCTTAAAGGGAACAGATGGGGCAGAAATTGTGGAAAAGGCCAAAAAACTAGGGGCTGTACCTGAAGCCCCATTGCGGGCCATTGAGGCCCTTAAACAACTTGTGTCAATAAAAGACCGAGTGGATCTTGTCACTTATCCTGGCAAAATGGGGGAACATGAGGCAGTAGAGGCGGGATTTCTGCCTAATGTGATAGGCGGCCGTGTAAATAAAGGGGGGATCACTTCTTGTGAGGATACCCAAAAAGCCGCAAAGACCATGTTGAAAATTGGTGTAAAGCTTATACTATTTGCCGGCGGTGATGGGACTGCAAGAGATATCTACACTGCTATTGGGGATAAGCTACCGGTTATCGGTATACCAGCAGGGGTAAAGATACATTCGGCCGTTTTTGCCATAACTCCCAAAAGAGCAGGGGAGCTAGCCTATAACTATCTCACAGGTAAAGTAGATCAATTAAAGGAAGCAGAAGTCATGGATATCGATGAAGAGATGTTTCGGCAGGGACGAGTAAGTGCTAAACTCTACGGGTATTTGAAGGTTCCCTATGAAAAAACCAGGGTTCAAAATCTCAAGGCAGGAAGCCCTAAAACAGATGAATATAACCAAGAAGCCATTGCCCAAGAATTAATTGAAAACATGCAAAATGATGTGGCATATATTATTGGCCCTGGTACAACCACAAGACAGTTAATGAGAAACTTAAATTTGGATTATAGTTTACTTGGTATTGATATTGTATATAACAAATCACTACTTAAAAAAGATGCCACAGAGACAGAAATCCTTGAAGTAATCAGGGGAAAAAAGGCAAAAATCATCGTTACACCTATCGGTGGCCAAGGATATATTTTTGGCAGGGGCAATCAACAAATAAGCCCTCGGGTGATAAATGCCGTGGGCATTGAAAATATAATCGTTGTTGCAACCCAAAATAAATTAAACTCACTTATGCTCAGCCCACTATTAGTAGATACCGGTAATGAAAAGCTCAATACGTTGTTAAGCGGCTATATTGAAGTTATTACAGGGTATAAGGAAAAAGCAGTATATCCAGTCGCTTTTTAGCATGGGAGAACGGGTGCCTCATCTGAAGCTTCATATATTACGGGGCAGCATATACCCATAGATAGAAGAGAGACTGCATATAATAATAGAAAGGGGTTAATCGAATGTTAAAAGACAAAAGTCCATTATCTCTTGAAGGTAAGGTCGCAGCCATAACCGGTGCATCATCGGGTATAGGCCTTGCCACATCAGAGCTTTTGGCAGAGTATAATGCTCAAGTCGTGTTGCTTGACATAAATGAAGAAAAAGGCCGAAAAGCAACTGAAAAAATAAAGGAAGCCGGGGGAAAAGCAAAGTTCATAAAATGTGACGTAACATCTGATGAAGATTGTAGGAATGCAGTAGAAGAAATAAAGCAAGATTTTAAGAAAATAGATATTTTATTCAATAATGCAGGTATTATTGTCAGGAAGACTGTAGTAGAACTTTCGGAAAAGGAATGGGATCTTGCAATAGACGTATGCCTTAAGGGGGCATATCTAATGTCAAAATACGCCATACCCGTCATGGCAGAAGGGGGAGGTGGGAGCATAATAAATACAGGTTCCGGATGGGGCCTTAAAGGTGGTGACAATGCAGCTTCTTACTGTGCTGCAAAAGGGGGGATCGTCAATCTGACAAAAGCCATGGCTATAGACCATGGCAAACAGGATATCAGGGTTAACTGTGTATGCCCGGGAGATACTGATACACCTCTATTGAGAGGCGAAGCTCATCAACTGGGCATACAAGAAGAGGAGTTTCTCAAATCATCGGCTGTGGGAAGGCCCCTTGAAAGATTAGGAACTCCTAAGGACATAGCAAATGCAGTCC
>DUTQ01000237.1 GCA_012841995.1 Thermoanaerobacterales bacterium
CATATTCACCATTTAGAATAAAAATCCTTCAATCAAAAAAGATTTTAAAAAGCCCGGGTTACCCCCGGGCCTTAGTTTTCTATAGTTTGCTTACATTAGCAGCTTGCGGTCCTTTTTGACCTTCTACAACATCAAATTCTACTTCTTCGCCTTCCTTTAATGTCTTAAATCCGTCTTGCTGTATGGCGGAATAATGAACGAAAACATCATCGTCGCCTTCTACCTCGATAAATCCGTAACCCTTTTCCTGATTAAACCATTTTACTTTGCCTTGCACTTATTCATTCCTCCTAAATATAAATAGAAGTGGAACTCCACTAGGACTAATATTACCATACTCATGATTTAAAGTCAAACTCAAATAACGAAGTAAATAGCATTCGAAGCTCAGCATTTCCGAGTATTAACAAATTATAATCCATTTTACATGTGTTAGCATATAATAGAATAACATAAGGGGAAATGTGTATGTTTTTATTAATTATTCATTATAAAAACTACATCCTCCTATAAATTCCCGAATGATTGATGTCAGTGGAATATCCCTTTCATCTTCAATAGGAACAAAATAATCCAAAAACTTTAGTAGGTGATTTGCGACAACATATTCAGCTTCTCCAGGTCTTATACTACTTAACAATGGCTCTGCATATTTTTTCAGTACAGCAAGTTCATATACTAGTGCAGAGTTAAACATAATGTCAGCTTCTTCTTGAAAAGGAAAAATATTTTTTTCAGCCCCTCGCATAACTTGTGGCCACATCGAGATAGTCTTTTGAGCACTTGCCGAACGGTTCCAGCTGTCCCTTACAATTCGCCTTATTAATCTTGTACCTGTCGTAGGAATGCGATTATGGTTATCTATGTTTAACTGTGTCAACGCACTCACATAGATTTTGTATTTGTTTTCCTTTGGAATAGATGCAGTAAGCCGCTCATTTAACCCATGAATACCTTCAATAATCAATGGTTGATCTTTTTTTATCTTGGTAGGAATCTCATCATACTCTCTCTCTCCTGTGTGAAAATTATATCTGGGAAGTATAACCTCACTGCCCTGAATTAATCTTGCAAGCTGATTGTTAAAAAGTTTAATATCTATAGCTTCCAACGCCTCAAAATCTGGTTTGCCATCTTCATCTAATGGAGTTTTTTCTCTTTCTACAAAGTAATCGTCTAATGAAATTGACAAAGGTCTTAAGCCATTTACCTTGAGTTGAACGATAAGCCTTTGTGCAAAAGTTGTTTTACCAGATGAGGATGGACCGGCAATTAGTATAATCCTGATCCGGTCTCTGTTCCTATATATTTTATCTGCGATTTCGGCTACCTTCTTTTCATGTAGGGCCTCTGAAACCCTAATTATATCTCCAGATTTGCCTTTTAATATATAATCGTTTAATGATCCCACATCAGCTATGCCTAATATACGTCCCCAACGTTCAGCTTCGCGAAACACTCTAGAAAGCTTAGGCTGTTCATGATATGGTGCAACTTTGGTGGGATTTTCCTTATTTGGAAGTTGAATTACTATACCAGGCAGATAAAACTTCAATTTGAACCACTTTAAGTGCCCTGTAGACGGAAACATATATCCATAGAAATAATCTGGCATTCCATCTAGCTCATATATATTAACCTCTGGCTCCTCCCGATATTTTAAGATCCTCGCTTTATCATCCCAGCCCATTTCTCTAAACATTTTTATAGCTTCATCTGTTGGCATGCTCTTCTTTTTTATGGGTAAATCCTGTTCCACCATTTGACGCATCCTGTTTTCTATATCTTCAACACATTCTTCAGTCAATGGTTCACTGCCATAAATCTCACAGTACAGGCCATCTCCTAATGAATGTTCAATATGAACACTGCAATCGGGAAAAACATCATGACATGCCTTTATAAAAAGAAATGTAAGAGTTCTTACATATATCTTCATACCAATATCACTTGTAAGGTCCAAAAACTTTATTGTAGAGTCTTTTTGTTCTAGAACATAGGTAAGTTCCTGTAATTTATTATCTACAAGAGCTGCTGCAATGGGTGATTTAAAGTATTCTTGATACTCTTCTGCAAGTGTAATCAAATCAATCTGTTCGTTTAAAATCTTTTCCCCAAAGCCTATTACCTTTAACCTCATAACAGCATATCTCCCTTTACACATTTATGATTAATAATATTATAGGCTTTTAACTATTTATTTAAAGCCTATTTCTATAATTACGACTATTCTATTTTTATTATACCATGCTTAATTCATAAATATTTAATTTTTGCCTAACCTAATACTCCAGTCATTAATGGAGGTGATAAGTCATAGCAGTTATCCGCCATATATAATATTCAGATGGAGTAAAAACCCCATCTGATATAAGTTTTGACTCTATCTACTTGCACCTCCACCACCTCCGGAACCGCTAAACCCAATCCCGTTATTACCATATTGATCCCGAAGTGCATCA
>DUTQ01000238.1 GCA_012841995.1 Thermoanaerobacterales bacterium
ATTAAAAATTGATCCTGCTATTGCATCTGGGCCATTCATTACGACTATCGTGGACACTCTGTCTCTTTTAATATATTTTACTTTTTCAGTATATCTTATGGGCTTTTTTCACATTCAGGCATTAATAAATTAGCTGATTGGAGGTGTTTGCTGTGAGAGCTTTGTTTAAGACAGAACATATAAGAGAAATGTTACAACACAAAGAGTATGATAGTATTGCGTTAATACTTAAAGACTACCATCCTGTCGATATAGCAGAAATAATCAATGAACTTTCGGATGATGAAAAGGTACAACTTTTTAAAACACTCGAATTTACTCAAGCTGTTGAAGTCCTAGAAGAACTCGATACCTATGATAAATATATTTTGTTGAGCAATATAAATATCAGCTATGCTGTAAAATTGATATCAGAGATGTCAACTGATGAAGTTGCTGACTTTTTTGGCGAGCTTGACAATGAGAAAAAAGTCAAGTTCTTATCACTTTTAAAAAAGCAGACTCAAATAGATATAAAAGAAATCCTTGCTTATGATAAAGACAGTGCCGGTGGACGAATGACCACAGAGTTTATTGCTTTTCCAAAGGATATGAAAGCAGGAGAAGTAATAGACAAACTGGGTGAGCTATCGGTTGACGCCGAAACTATATACTATGTTTATGTGGTTGACTCTGATAATAAACTTGTTGGAGTTGTTTCCCTGAGAGATTTGATATTAGCTCCAGCTGATACTGCTATCGAAGAATTTATGTGGGTTGATGTCAAAAAGGTATTAGTAACAGAAGATCAAGAAGAAGTAGCAAAACTAATGAAGAAGTATGGTCTTTTGGCGCTTCCCGTAGTTGATGATGATAACGAATTACTTGGCATAGTAACGGTAGATGATGTATTTACAGTTGTAGAAGAGGAAGCAACAGAAGATATGTTAAAATTTGCAGGTTCTACTGAACTGGAAACACCTGAAATATTAAAAACATCTCTATGGTTTAGGACAAAGCGGCGTCTTCCGTGGATACTTATAGCGGTTGTTGGAGAGATTATTTCAGGCAGTATTATAAACAACTTTTCCCATGCATTACAGGCGGTTGTAGCATTATCCTTTTTTATTCCGGTATTAATGGATATGGGGGGAAATGTTGGCACACAATCAGCGGCAATTGCTATAAGAGGGCTTGCTACGGGAGAAATAAAACCTTCTATGTTGTGGAAAAACATTGCTAGGGAAGCGATGGTTGGTTTAATTCTAGGTGTTAGTAATGGTATAATTATTGCGATAGTAGCATATCTGTGGAAAGGCAATGCTACTTTAGGCATAGTAGTAGGTATTGCGATGACTATCAATCTTGTTTTAGCTGCGGTTCTAGGCTCCTTTATACCTCTGCTTTGGCACAAGTTGGGCCGTGACCCGGCAGTTGCATCTGGGCCTTTAATAACTACCATATTAGATATATTATGTATTTTTATTTATTTTAGCACAGCTGTTAAATTTTTAACAATATAACTATACTGTAATAAAAAAGGGTTATCCAGAAGTTAAACTTTTGGACAACCCTTTTTATTTATTGTTTTTCTTTGTCAATTTTAGGTTCTATAGCATCACCTATGATCTTTTGTACATCTTCAAATATTGTTGCAAAACGCATTTCAGCTTCCAAATAACTCTTTAAAAGGGTATTGCAGCTAATTATGTTATATAAATTTTCGAGTTTTTTTAGTTCTTCATCAATGGGCTTGCCTGATAGCTTTAGTGCCTGTATTTCAAGTTGACGGCTTCTAAAATCACTTAACATTTCTTTTGCAGAACTATCCTTTTGGAGATTTTCAACATTTTTTTTAAATTCCTTATACTCAGGAGTTGCACATAATGCTCTTGCTAATTGGTGAGCAATGTCATATACATTCATTACCGAAACCTCCTTGATTTAAACACTATACTATTATTTTATACAATTATTACCTTA
>DUTQ01000239.1 GCA_012841995.1 Thermoanaerobacterales bacterium
ATATAGCCTTCAAGAAATTGGAAAGCTTATTTGGGCTTATTACTCTAGTAATATCAATGGGGGTGCCTGAAATAACTAGATCACATTCACAGCGGTTAATAGTTTCTTCTAATTCCTTCATTTGTTTTTGACCATATCCCATTGCAGGCAAGATTAATGAAAGGTGTTTATATTTTTGATAAGTATCTTTGATACTACCAACAGCATATGGTTTAGGATTTATTATTTCTTTGGCACCGAATTTTTTTGCGGCCACAAAACCTGCTCCAAAAGCCATACCGCCATGTGTTAGTGTTGGCCCATCTTCAACAACCAAGACCTTCTTATTTCTTATTTCGTCAGGATCATCAACGGAAATAGGCGATGCAGCTTCTATTACTAAAGCGTTTGGATTGACTTTTTCTATATTCTGTCTTACGGTATTTATATCATCCGCATTTGCCGTATCTATTTTATTTATTATTATTACATCTGCCATTTTTAGATTAACTTCTCCTGGATGATAAGAGAGTTCATGTCCTGGCCTGTGGGGGTCGACTAATACAATGTAAAGGTCAGTGTGGTAAAAAGAGAAATCATTATTTCCGCCATCCCATAAAATGATATCTGCTTCTTTTTCAGCTTCTCTCAAGATTTTTTCGTAATCAACGCCTGCGTAAACGATAATGCCGTTGTCTATATGTGGCTCATATTCTTCGCGCTCTTCTATTGTGCACTTATGCTTATCCAAATCACTGTAATCGGCGAAACGCTGGCAAACTTGTATGCTCAAATCTCCATAAGGCATAGGATGTCTAATTGCCACAACTTTTTTGCCCATTTCCTTCAGTATTTGGCATACTTTTCGGGTTGTTTGGCTTTTGCCTACACCGGTTCTTACCGCACATACTGAAATCACGGGCTTTGTAGATTTGATACAAGTGCTCTTTGGCCCCATAAGCCTAAAATCGGCACCGGCACTTAAAACATCAGAGGCTTTGTGCATGATTTCTTCATGAGGCAAATCACTGTAGGCAAATATTACTTGGTCGATGTCAAACTCTTTTATGAGTTCAGGAAGTTTTTCTTCTGAGTAAATCGGTATTCCATTTGGGTAAAGCTCTCCTGCTAAAACAGGCGGATATTTTCTACCTTCAATGTTTGGGATTTGTGTTGCAGTGAAAGCAATTACTTCGTAATCACTGTTGTCTCTAAAGAATGTATTAAAGACATGAAAATCGCGTCCAGCAGCTCCCATAATAATTGTTTTAACTTTTGCCATTTTGAACTCCTCCAGTTTTAACTGAATAAATATACATTCAGCTATTTATTTTGAGAATAAAAATTATTGCTCATAATTTAAGCCGATACTGTAAGTGAGCAAATAATTTATTGTTAGTATTATAATAAAATAAATGAATAAAAATGTCCATATGTTTTTTTAAAAAAGGGGGTTTTTTAATGTCGTATCCTCAAGTTTTAATTGATTTACATAAGATAAGGCACAATGCAAATCATATAGTAAATTTATGCAAACAAAACAAAATAGAAGTCATGGCAATTACAAAGGGAGTATGTGCACTAGAACAGGTAGTAAGAGCTATGCTTGGTGGGGGTGTAAAAAAGCTTGGAGATGCCCGTATAGATAACATTAAACACATGAGAAACAAAGGAATATTTGCTCCAATATATTTGATAAGAATTCCAATGCTATCAGAAATAAAAGACTTGGTATTTTGGGCTGATGGCAGCTTAAACTCCGAGATTGAAACAATCAAGGCCATATCTGAAGAGGCTCAAGCAAAGGGTAAAATACATAAGGTCATCGTGATGGTAGATGTGGGCGACCTAAGAGAGGGGTTCTTGCCTGAAGATGTAGTTGAAGCTGTTGGGCAAATAATTAATTTACCTGGTGTGGAATTTGAAGGATTGGGCACCAATGTTGGCTGTTATGGTGGGGTTCTGCCCAGTTGTGATAATACTAATATATTAGTAAGACTAGCTAAAGAAATAGAAAAAAAATATAAAGTTAAGGTAAAAACCATTTCTGGTGGAAGTACTGTTACACTTGATCTTTTAGAAAAAGGTAATCTTGCACCAGGAGTAAATCAGTTTCGAATAGGTGAGGCTATCTTACTTGGAACAGATACAGTGAATCACAAACAAGTACCAGGAACTTTTCAAAACACTATAGTGTTAAAGACCGAAGTAGTTGAACTTAAAACAAAACCTTCCAAACCTATAGGTAGAATAGGTCGCGATGCCTTTGGAAACATTCCACATTTTGAGGATAAAGGGCTTATGAAAAGGGCAATAGTCGCATTAGGCAGGCAGGATTGTATGATAGAAGGGTTGAAACCAATGGATGCTACAATTCAAATAATAGGTGCAAGTAGTGACCACCTCATACTTGATGTATCTAAATCCAATGGAATTGGCATTGGGTCTGTTGTAGATTTTAATATGTCTTATGGAGCTATGCTAGGAACAATGACTTCTAAATATATAGACAAGACATTTAAGTGATTAAAATTAGCATAAACCAATTTTATGCAGATCTTACATAAAAGAATTTCCAAAGCGCTTATGGTATGATTAGTAGACATATTACAAGCTTTTATAAAGAAACATGTTTTGCAGAATTTTAAAAAACATATTAGCAAAAAGACGAATATTATGTTATATTTTAATGTGAAATAAGGCTTTCATTTTCTGTGAACTATTATAAAAATTATTGATACTACTAAAAAAGGAAGGCCTAAAATGACAAAGAAAGTAATTATCTTAATTATAATTTTTTTATTTTTATTTTTGACTGCATGTGACACACAAAAGGTTGAAAAGCCAACTGTTAAGCAGGCCTTTCTACTTGATACAATTGTCGAAGTTTCTGCACATGGTCCCAAGGCAGAAGAGGCTATTGTCATTGCTTTTAAAAGAATAGCCGATATACAGGATAAAATGACTTCACATGGGAATGATAGTGAAGTTTTAAGAATCAATAATGCTGCAGGTAAAAAAAGTGTAAAGGTCAGTCAAGATACATTTTATGTTATAGAAAAAGGATTACTTTACTCTGAAAAGACGCAAGGCAGTTTTGATATAACAGTAGGTCCATTGGTGAAAATATGGGGAATCGGGACTGAAGATGCCAAGATTCCTCACAAGGAACAAATCCTAAAAGCTATTGAATTGGTAAATTTTCAAGATGTTAAACTCGATAAAAAAAACACGAGTGTTTTTTTAAAAAAGCCTGAAATGGCTTTAGATTTAGGCGGTATTGCAAAGGGATATGCTGCCGATGAAACAGTCCGCCTTTTGAAGGGAAACGGGATAAAAAGTGCTCTGATAGATCTTGGAGGTAACATTTATGCTATTGGACACAAACCGGATGGATCAAAGTGGAAGATAGGAATTCAAGATCCATTTAAGCCAAGGGGGAACAATCTTGCCATATTGGAAATTTCAGATAAAACAATTGTTACTTCTGGTATATATGAGAGGTTTTTTGAAAAAAACAATAAGAAATACCATCATATATTAGATACTTCAACCGGGTATCCGGTTGAAAACGGCTTGGCAAGTGTTACGATAATATCAAATAGTTCAATTGATGCAGATGCAATATCTACAGCTGTATTTGCAATGGGTTTAAAAAAGGGAATGGCATTCATAGAAAGTCTTTCAGTCGCAGAAGCAATCTTTGTAACCAATGACTGTAAAGTTTATGTTAGTTCTGGAATACAAAACAATGATATAAGAATCACTAATGATAGATTTACTTTGGAAAATTTATAAATAAGCAAACAAATAAGAGAATATAATTTAGATCTTTTTCTATAGAATTAAATTGAGTAAATAACTTTGTGATAATAATCTCTAATTCTATTGTAAAAAGCAATCTAGTATGTTAGAATAATTGCGAGGGAGTGGAAACGTTTCATGTCTAAGAAATTTAAAATTCCATCTGCTACAATTGGTAGGTTATCCATGTATTCCCGCTATCTTAAAGACGCAGATAACAAGGGAATTGTTACGGTGTCTTCGCGAAATATAGCTGAAGCTACAGGTGTCACTCCCGCCCAGGTGAGGAAGGATCTCGCCTATTTTGGTGAATTTGGAACTAGAGGTGTAGGATATAATTCTAGAGAACTTTATAATTATATTATGAAAATATTAGGTCTGGACCGGAGCTGGCCAGTTGCCGTTATAGGAGCTGGCAATCTTGGAAGAGCTCTTTGTCACTATAAAGGCTTTGCTGAAAGAGGATTTAATATATGTTGTGTTTTTGATAATGATCCTAATAAAATTGGGGAAAAATTTGCAGATGTAGAAGTATTTCCAATGAGTGCACTTGAAGAAAAAGTTAAAGTGCATAATATAAAATTAGGTATTATTGCAGTTCCTGCATCTTCGGCACAAGAAGCGGCAGACAATATGATAAAAGCAAGAATTAATGGTATTATTAATTTTGCTCCAATAAATGTTATTGTAAATGAAAATATTTTGTTGCGCAGAGTTGACCTTGCCGCTCAACTGGAATATCTAACATATAGTTTAGAGGACAATTGATTATGCCATATCCAAACAAAAGTAGAAACAATTGATATAACACTTTTAATAAATATGCGGTATACTGTATAATGTGCATAAGTTCTATTTAATATAATTTTATTAATTAAAAATAAATATAGACAAGCTCATCAGAAAGTAAGATTTTTCATTAGAAAAACTACATTCTCAAAATAGGTCTGATGGAAGAATGATGAGCGATTTAGTAATAGAAGGGAGGCAAGCAATTTAAAATACTTGACATATTTGTGAAAAAGAAAACTATTATATTTAATTGGGAGGAGAGGATGAAAAATGGAAGCGGCTCAGGGTAGGATTTCTATTATTGGGGTAGAAGTCTATATCTGGACATACTTGACAGGGGAGGAGAAAT
>DUTQ01000240.1 GCA_012841995.1 Thermoanaerobacterales bacterium
CAGAAGGTGTTCCAAATTACATGATAATTCCACTTATAATCGTATTGGCAACGGCATTTAAAGGTGTTCCAACTTTGATTTGCTTAGGCTTGGGCATAGTCACTTCACTTATTTTTGGAGCATTTGCAGGGACAACAAATTTCATGCATTTTTGTGACCTCTTATACACCGGCTTTTCCGATGCTGGCAGTAATTCGGTTGCAATGATGCTTTGGGTTACTGCATTTGGCGGAATAATGAACATGATGAATGCGTTTGAACCATTATCAAAATTAGTTCTAAAAATTTCTAAGAGTGTCCGTCAACTACTGTTTTGGAATGGGGTACTATGCCTATTTGGGAATGTGGCGTTAGCCGACGAGATGGCGCAGATAGTTACAATTGGACCTATCATAAAGAAAATGACTGATGATAATGTTGAGGCAAGTGAAGAAGATATGTATAAAATCAGGTTGAGAAATGCTACATTTTCAGATGCCATGGGGGTATTTGGTGCTCTAATTGTACCTTGGCACTGCTATGTAGTCTTCTTTGTAAATATAGCTAATGCAGTATATCCACTTTACAATTTTACATTTATGGATATCGCAAAATATAACTTTATGTGTATCATTGCCATTGTATCAATTCTAATCTTTACATTGACCGGCCTTGACAGATTAATACCGTTGTTTAGCATCCCAACTGAACCAAAGGTAAGATTAAAGAAAAGACAAGAAGAGGATCATGGCATTGGTGTATCTAGCTAGAATTCCATAGAAAAAACCCTGCGGTATTAATTATGCTCCCCTTATAGTAGACAGCTAAAATAATAAACTGTTTACATTAAGGGGAGCTTTTCACTTTATAATCCTAATACATCGGCTATCTGCTGCATTGCCTCTAGGGAAAGTTTTGCAAATTCAGGGAATGGTATATCAAGCTTCTCTATAGAGCGCATAGCCTCTCTGTTTGCCCCTGCTGCAAATCGAAGTTCCTTCATTCTCTTTGTAATGGATTTTACCTTTACACTAGAAAGTTTTTTATCCGGATAAACCAAAGCAATAGCAGTAATAAATCCGGTTATAGGGTCAGCAGCATATAGGCATCTGTCAAACTCATTAGTTATTGGTGTTCCAGTTTCTTGATTATGAGCCAATATAGCGTGGTACATTCTCTCATTGCCAAATTCTTCTTCTTTTAAGATTTCAACCGTTTTAGGCCCATGGAGCTCGGGATTTTCTCTATAATCAACAAGGTCTGCATCCAGGTCGTGTAAAAGACCTGTTATACTCCACTCTTCTACTTCATCGGGTGCAATCCGTTCGGCTAATGCCTTCATAACTGCTTCAACGGCATAGCTATGTTTTACCAAATTTTCAGTTGTTAGATGTTTGTTTAAGATTTCGATAGCTCTTTGCCTGTCCATATTGAACCTCCTAAAAATGGAAATATTGTTTCACTATTATATCATAATATCATTAGTGTGTCATATTGATAAGTTTTACACATTTATCTTTTTCCAATGTCCGGAGTTGTATCTTACATATATAAATATAGAACGGAACAGTTGATCACAAACTTGTCCCATCCAAGCTCCTATTAGACCGAATCCCATGCTTACGAACACCTTTGCCAATATCACCCTAATTCCCCATACTCCGATGAAAGTTGAGTATAAGGGCCAGCGTGTATCTCCTGCACCCCTCAAGGCCCCGGCCAAGATAAACTGAGTGGATTGCATTGGCTGCATTATGGCTATCATCTTTAAACAACCGGCGGCAAGTCTAATAGCCTCGAGGTCAGATGTATATATTGCTGCGATCTTGTTTCCAAAGAAGAAAAATAAAGAGGCTATTCCGACGGCCACAATCATTCCCAATTTTCGCGTTACTAAACCATATTGTTCAGCAATATCTGGTCGATTGGCACCCAGGCTTTGACCTACCAAAGTAGTAGCTGCCATACCAAAGGCCATGCTGGGAGCAAAAGAAAGCCCAAAAACATTTATACCTATTTGATGTGCAGCTAAAACAGTTGTGCCAAGGCTTGCCACTGTTCTTGCAAACTCTATTTGACCAGTTCGAAGTGCCAACTGTTCCAATCCTGATGCCACACCAATATTGAGCATGCGCTTAATCAGGTTTAGATCTAAACTGGGTATTACCCTAAAAGATAAATTAAAGCAAGAATCAGACTGGTAAATGGCAATCAGTGCCATAAAAGCAGCAATCCCTTGGGACAGTGCTGTAGCTATGGCAGCGCCCTTAACACCCATAGCTGGAAAACCAAGTTTACCGTAAATTAGAATATAGTTAACGATTATATTTATAATATTGCTAGTTATATTATATTTCATAGGTGATAGTGTATCTCCAGCTCCTCGCAGGGCAGCACTTATGCCTAAAGTCAAGGATAAAAAAACTCCGCCTAAACAGACTATTTTCATGTAAGATACTGCCAATGGAACAACCTCTGGCTCTGCACCCATGAATTTAACCACTGTTTGTGCCAGGCCAAATCCTAGCCCACTTACAATTATACCTGAAATAACAGCTAAAATAAGGGTTTGTTCTACTACTTTGTTAGCCATAGATTTATCGCCAGTCCCTATAAATCTAGCTACTAAAGCGGTTGTACCTACATTTGACGCCTGAAATACAGCTAAAGCCAAAAGTATTGGTTGGTTTGTAATGCCCACTGCAGCAAGCGATTGAGTGCTGACATTTCCCACCAATACTTTTGGCTTTAGCTGTATTTCAGGCGTCAAATGTAGGGACAACCGCTTTAGTAGCTAGATTTATAGGGACTGGCGATAAATCTATGGCTAACA
>DUTQ01000032.1 GCA_012841995.1 Thermoanaerobacterales bacterium
ACACAGGGCAAGCAATTGACAGCTGCAAATCTGTCCAAGTTTTTGCTGCCAATGGTTAAAAATATGTGCTGGTATTTTTCTAATACAGTTATGGTTTGATCAAAGTCCTTTACATGAATAATATCTGTGTAAAATTCTTTGGCTTTTTTACGCTCATATCGCAGGTACTCAATCTTACATTCCCCACATACTTTTATGGCCGTTTCGCTTATATCCCTGGCAAATGGGTGAGTAGCATCGATGACAGTATCTACATTGTTTTCTGCGATAACTCGACGAAGAGTATCTTTATCTAAAGGGCCTGTTCGAATATCTATACCCGGTTTAAACAATCTTCTTCCATATTCTGTTACTGTTGTTGCTAAAACAGGCAACCCCTTTTCATAAAGGCTCTCTGCTATAATCCTCCCATCCTTGGTGCCGGCCAAAACCATAATCATATATCATATCCCCTAGGTGTTATCATTTTTCCTTCAGATGTAAATGTATGTCGGTTGCCTATAATGATAATACTTGTCATATCTACGTCCTGTTTTGGTATTTCCGAAAGAGTTGTAATCATTACCATCTGCCCTTCCCTTGAGGCATTTTTGACAATACCTGCAGGTGCATCGGGGGCTTTGTGTTTTAATATTATCTCTATTGCTTTGTTCAAGTGGTTTCTTCTCTCCCGGCTCTTGGGATTGTAAAGGGCTATTACAAAATCCGCTTGTGCAGCCATATCCAGCCTCTTCTCGATAAGTTCCCATGGTGTAAGATGATCGGAAAGACTTATCACCGCAAAATCATGCATAAGTGGTGCACCTAATATAGATGCTGCTGAGTTTATAGCACTGATTCCGGGTATGACTTGGATATCCGTATTCAGACCTTGTCTTTGAGAAAGTTCTAGTACTAAACCTGCCATGCCGTATATGCCCGGATCTCCACTGCTTATTACACAGACATTTTTTCCTGAGGCTGCAAGTTCTAATGCCTTCTGACAGCGAGTAATCTCTTGGCGCATACCGGAATCAAATATTTGCTTATCTTGAATAATAGTATTGATTAGTTTTATATATGTTTTGTAGCCCACCACTACATCACATTCTTTAAGGGCATTGAAAGCCCTTCGAGTCATATCGTCCAAGGAGCCAGGCCCTATACCCACTATTTTAATCCAGCTCATGATGTCCTCCTTTTAAATACTGCCAATGTAATACCCTTTGCCGTATAATATCCCAACTCATTGCCGTCACAACTTGCAATACATGCCGACGGCTTTGCTACAGAACCAACCCCTACGGTTTTCTTTACAAAGGGTGATATGGGAAAGCGGTGTTCAAACTTTGACAGTTGTTCTTTGGTATATAGTTTTATTGGCACATTTAGATATTGTGCCAACCTGTAAATACACTCTTCGTCTTTTTTTATATCGATGGAGGAAATACAGCTCACACTTTTCTCGCTCAAGTTTAAATCCACAAAAGACCTGTTTACAAGAGCCAGCAACTCATCATAAGATGCACCTTTTCTTGCACCAATGCCTAGCACCGTATTTTGTGGCCTTAAAATTACATAAGGTACAGGTGGAGGTGAAACCTTTTCATCTGTCACAAATACACACCCTTTAGCATCTTCAGGAATAACATTGGAAACAACCTCTGTAATGCCTGGCAAATGGGCAAGTTTTTCCCTGGGAAAATCCATTCCCATTGAAATAGCTACCTTTTCACCATTTACAAGACAGGCACTTACTCTTTTTAAATCAATAAAATTATCTATATAAAGCCCCAGCTTTTTTGCCAAAACATCTATGCCTTCAAAGCCCTGAGCATCACTGGCAGTTGTAATTATCGGCATACAATCTAGGATTTTGGCCACCTCTGATGCCAGTTCATTTGCCCCACCCAAATGCCCTGAAAGCAAGCTTATGGCATATCTTGCCTGTTCATCTACCACAACCACCGCAGGGTCTGACCTCTTATCCCAAACCACCCCGGCAATGGAGCGAACTGCGATTCCGGTAGCTGTTACAAAGATGAGGGCATTGTATTTGGGAAATATCCGGTGGACAAATTCAATAAAAGGGGCTTTAATAGTGTAAACCTTTCCGGTATACGCATTTAAGCCTTGTTGCTGATTTGCATTTTCCTGATCTCGTTGAGAGTTTGCATTCTCGGGGCCAAACTTGCCTCTCTTGTAAAACCGCTGTGGTATATACACATCACCGCCAATACCCGCCTGTATCTTATTTGCAACCTTTATTCCATTCCTCGTTATAGCAATAATGGCTACCTTCATATTTATCCCTCTACTTCTATCTATATCCATGACTAAAATGCTTATCATAAAGGCAAGAAACCTCATATTCATCCCCGAGAAAATCCCCAACAAGTATGAGTGCCGTCTTGTTTATCCCTTCTTTTTTTACTTTTGCAGCAATATCCGCCAGTGTCCCGCAAACAATTTTCTGGTCATCCCAAGTTGCTTTATATACAACAGCGGCCGGTGTATGTGAACCATACGCTTCTGCAAGCTGGCCGGCAATCTTCTCAATCTTATCCACACTTAAGAATATGACCATTGTAGCTTTATGCTGTGCCAATGCCTTCAAGTTCTCTTCTTCCGGGACCGGGGTCCTGCCCTCTGCCCGTGTCAATATGACGGTTTGGCTTTTCCCAGGGACTGTCAATTCCCGCTTTAAAACAGCACTTGACGCGGCAAATGAGCTCACACCTGGGATAACTTCATATGGAATATTCAAGCCCTCAAGGGCCTCCATCTGTTCTCTGATGGCACCGTAAATGCTCGGGTCACCTGTATGTAATCGTGCCACATCTTGGCCGTTTTCAAAGGCTTTTTTCATGACATCTATTATCTCTTCCAGATTCATTGACGCACTATTGTAGATTTTAGCACCATGCTTTGCCTGTTTGAGTATCTGTGGATTTACCAGTGAGCCTGCGTAAACAACTACATCACAGCTTTTAAGAAGTCTTTGGCCCTTTACAGTGATTAGTTCTACATCACCCGGCCCTGCGCCTATAAAATAAATCACGTGTTATCCCTCCTTGCAATAATCAGTGAAAGATAGTCTATCTTTTCACCCAAATGCCTATCAAGGTCAAATTCCAACTTTTCATTTGCCTGACCACATCGCGTAACAAGTGCCCCTTTAAAACTATTGTGTTTCAATTGCTTTACCACATCATCATAATTTCTGGAAACCTTCATCAAAACCACACTGTCAAATTCTTTTAAAACTCTTGCTACTGATTTTTCATCACTCACAGGCATTACTGCAAATGGGACATCTCCTTCAGCAATAGGCTTGCCTATGCGGGATGCCGCTGCACAAAAGGATGTTATCCCAGGAACAGTTTGCACTTCATAGCCACAAAGTCGGGAAAGAATATATGTATAAGTGCTGTATATCATAGGGTCTCCTAGGGTTATAAAGGCCGTATCGAGGCCATCAGAAAGCATCTTTTCAATGGTCTTGACATTTCGAGACCAAATCTTCTTTAAGGCATCTGTGTCACAAATCATGGGAAAATCCATTTCCTTAACATGACATTTTATGTATGGCTTGGCAATCTTCAAGGCCAAGCTTTCATTTTTTGCTGCCGGGGCTATAACCACATCCACCTCGGATAAAATCTTCACCGCCTTGAGTGTAATCAGATCCGGATCCCCTGGCCCAATCCCTATTCCGTAAAACCTACCTTTTTTGTCCATATAATACATCCTCCAGTTTTGTTGTTGACAAAGGTCCTTGGGCTGTCAATATGTAGACAGGATTGCGGGCAAGCATTAAGGTTTTTTCGCCGGCATTTCGGGAAACGGCAATATTTACAAGTATCATATCTAAATTCCATGAATGAGCTTTAAAAAATTCTTGAACAATATATACCGTTTCTGTGGTTATGGCAGTCACTACGATAATGCCACCACTAGAAAGCCTGTTTACCGCTGTATTTAGAACTTCCCGAGTTTTATTCCCAGTCCCCCCAATAAATATTCTGTCAGGTGTAGGCAAATTTGCTAAAGCTTCCGGAGCTTCACCTATGGCAATCTCCAGGTTTCTAGTTCCAAAAGCATCTCGATTTTTCTTGATAAGACTTATTGCATCGGCATCCTTTTCTATGGCAAAGGCCTTACCTTGTTTGCAGTATACTGCCGATTCTATTGAAATTGAGCCTGTGCCTGCACCAATATCCCATACTATGCTGTCTTGTTTTAAACGCATTTTTGAAAGTGCAATTGCTCTAATCTCTTGCTTTGTCATAGGGACATCTCCCCTTATAAAGAGCTCATCTGGGATGCCAAATCCATATTGCCACATCGTGTTATCACCACCACATTCAGCCCAAAATTTCGCTTGCTTTTCGACAGTTTTTCAACTGAAAAGGATTCTATTATCTCATCCTCATAGGAAAGGTTTTGCCCCACATATATAGTCACATCTATGATGTCATTTTTCTTTAATTTCTGTGCAATATACTGTGGATTATGCTCCCTATCGGTTAACACCACTATGGTTTTAAATTGCATGGCCTTTGCCGTCAAATCCCCTTCGCGGCCATGTATGCTTACCACTGTCATATCTTTCATAGGTATGGCAAGTCTTGCCATCATATATTGAATAGAGCTAATGCCGGGAATTACATCAATATCTTCTCTTCTCCTGTACTTAAGGACTAAGTCGAGAATACCGTATAGCCCAGGCTCACCTGAAGCCAAAACAACTACATTTCCGGGATGATTTAATGCTTTATCAAAATTTATTTCATTTTTAAATATAATCTTCTCACATGGTATATGTTCAAAAAGTTTCAATTGGCGCCGGCCACCTATCAGAACATCAGCCTTTCGTATCCTTTTAAATTGATAAGTGTAGTTGG
>DUTQ01000241.1 GCA_012841995.1 Thermoanaerobacterales bacterium
AACGTCTTTTTGTAATAAAGATACAAATCCAAAATCCAACATAAATGACGTTATAAAAACTAACAATGTATATAAATGTGACACTATTGGCTTATTATTCACTATTCAACAAAAAACGATATTTTTAAATAAACATAATGTATATAAATAAGACACAACATACGAAATAATAGCATAAAAAGAGCAATTACGAATGGCATGAATTTTGCATTATTTATATAACAACAATAGAAATAATAACAACGTGAATAGAAATAATAACTAATATTTGAAAATGGAGGGATTTGTAAATGTATAAAAACAAAAAAACAGTTTTTTTATATTATATATATGAAAGGAAACTGTAAATGGAAAACATGTTAATTTTAATATTAACTTCCTTTGCTGGCGGGGTATTTGGTTCAATGCTAGGTGTTATTGGTTCATTTAGTTTTTTTGGAGCAATAGCTACAATAGGTGTTGCAAGCTCAATATTAGGTTCAGATATTATTATTGATAAGATAGCCTTTGGTTCTTATTTAGGACCGCATATAGCCTTTGCATCGGCTGTTGCTGCATTAGCTTATGCAGGCAGTATAGATTTAGTTGATGGTTCAAAAGATGTGCTTTTACCTCTATATAAGACAAAAAGAACAGGTGTAATGTTAGTTGGCGGCATATGTGGAGTTGTTAATCTTTTAATATATCTAGCTGTTACAAAATTATCCATGCCCATAGACAATATAGCTTTAACAGTAATCATATCCAACATAATTGCTCGTCTGCTATTTAATAAAAATAGAAACAATCCTTCTAAAGATGTGAAAGAACGTATTTCGCCTAAATTAGAAAATATTTCATTGTTAATAATTTTAGGGTTTATAATAGGAATATTGTCGTCATATGCTACGAAAATAACTGGTAATGTTTTAATTGGTTACAGCATCAGTGCTTTTACGTTAATATTTATGTTTTTTGATGAAATTCCACCTACACATCATGTTGCTATAGTATCTTCTTATGTTGTGAGTGCGACAAATAGCATTTTAGCGGGAGGTCTAGTAGGGATAATTGCTATCTTATTGGGAGAATTTCTTAATAGATTTTTTAATACTGAAGCCGATACATACATAGATCATCCAGCTGCGACAATTGCTATACTTAGTTTAATTATTTTCAGTATTGCTCATTGAAACGATTTAATTAAAACATAAGAATAGGAGGTTTATACAATGACATTTTTAAACAATGCGGAATTGCGAATGCCTAAAGTGTTATTATTTGGTCAAAACAGCGTAAATGCATTGACGGATGAAGTAAAAAAACTTAATAAGAAAAAGGCTTTATTAGTAACAGATGATATCATGATAAAGGCGGGTTATGTTGAGAAAGTAGAGAAATTGCTTAAAGATGCTAAAATTAGTACAGTTATTTTTAAAGACATTAAAGGTGAACCAACCGATATTGATGTAGAAAATGGGTTAAATGTCTTTAATGAAAACAAATGCGATTTTTTTGTAGGATTAGGTGGAGGAAGCCCAATTGATACGGCAAAAGCAATAGCTATAATGTCAACAAATGAGGGCCCTATCTCCAATTATATGGGTGCTAACAAAGTTAAAAATCCGGTACCGCCTATTGTGGTTATTCCGACAACGGCAGGGACAGGATCTGAAATGACTAAATTCACTATAATTGCAGATACGAAAAATAATGTAAAAATGCTTATAGGTGATCCTTATATAATGCCTACAATATCTGTATCAGATCCGATGTTTACTATTTCTGTTCCTCCAAAAACGACAGCTGCGACAGGCATCGATGCTTTTTGCCATGCAGTCGAATCATATACTTCTAAAAAAGCTCAACCTTTCACAGATACAATAGCACTTTCTGCAATAAAACTTATTTCGGAAAACTTACGGGAAGCTTGGTGTAATGGTGATAATCTAACTGCTCGAACAAATATGATGCTTGCTGCAACACAGGCAGGTATTACGTTTAATAATGCATCAGTAACTTTAATACATGGTATGTCAAGATGTATAGGTGCACTTTTTCATGTTCCTCATGGTATTTCAAATGCAGTATTGTTACCGGTTTGGGCAGAGTATACCTACATTGCCAATCCTAAAAAATTCGCAAATATTGCTGTGGCTATGGGAGAAAATATAGATGGCCTGAGCACATTAGATGCTGCTAAAAAAGCATGTGAAGCCATGAAACGGTTGTGTAGTGATATTGAAATACCACCAATAAGGGGTCTAGGTATAGAAAAGGAAGCTTTTGAAAGATCTCTTTCTAAAATGGCACATGACGCTATAGAAAGCGGTAGTCCTAGTAATAATGCAAGAAGTGTAAATGAAGAACAAATAATCGAACTTTATAAAAAAGCCTGGTAATTATGTTATAGAAGGGTAACAACTTATACACCCTTTAAAATAGATATACCCATAATAATATAAGGAGGTATTCAAAACAAAATCATAATAACAAAAAAATACAGTAAAGCAGTCGGATAGCCTATAATTAGCAATTAAAGAAAAGCATTAGACTTAAAAAAGGCGAGTTAATTGTAATTAAATATACTACGATAGGAGGATTTTTAAATATTATGAAAAACCCGAGAAAACTAAAATATTTTGCTGGTGGAAAATGGATTGAATCAAAAAGCAAAGAGTATATGGATGTATATGATCCTAGTACTGGAGAAGTTCAGGCACTGGCTCCCCGTTGTACTGCTGAAGAAGTGGAGCATGCTATTGAGTGTGCAAAGAATGCTTTCCCTGCTTGGAGAGATACACCTCCTTTAAAAAGGGCGCAGGTACTTTATAGGTTGCGCGATTTACTTATAGAACATATGGATGAGCTTACCCACCTTGTAGCATCAGAAAACGGTAAAGCGTGGAACGAAGCTAAGGGGGATGTTTTAAAAGCGAAGGAGCCAACAGAAGTGGCATGCGGTATTCCTTCACTCATGATGGGAGAATCTTTAATGGATACATCCTCTGGTTATGACACAGTTTTATATCGTGAACCTTTAGGAGTTTTTGCCGGGATAGTACCATTTAATTTCCCTGCGATGATTCCGATGGGCTGGATGACTCCAATCTGCATAGCCTGTGGCAATACAATTGTGTTAAAGGCAGCAAGTAAGACACCAATGACTTGTATGAGAATTGCTGAACTTTATCAAGAAGCAGGTTTACCTGACGGTGTTATAAATATAGTAACCTGTTCACGTAAAGAAGCAGATCTATTTTTATCTCATCCTGACATAAAAGGTATAACATTTGTTGGAACTACTCGTGTGGGATTGTCAATATATAGTAAGGCTGCTCTTAATGGGAAACGCGTTCAAGCTCAATGTGCGGCTAAAAACCATGCTCTTGTTCTTGAAGATGCTCCCATTACTAGAACAGCGGCAGGCATAATCAATTCTGCTTTTGGTTGTGCTGGAGAACGCTGTATGGCTCTACCCGTTGTAGTTGCTCAAGAAAGCATAGCTGACGAATTAGTTGAGGAAATAGTTAGATTGGCGAAAGAATTAAAAATTGGTCCTGCATGGGAAAAGGATACTAATCTAGGTCCTGTTATCTCTGCTGAACATAAAAAGTCTGTAATGAATTGGATACAAAAGGGTATAGATGAAGGGGCAGAAATTGTTCTAGATGGCAGAAATGTAACTGTTGAAGGATATGAAAATGGTTTTTACTTAGGCCCCACAATTCTTGATCATGTTGAGCCTGGCATGTCAGTGGGCGAAGAGGAAATTTTCGGACCAGTACTTTGTATTAAAAGAGTCAAGAATTTCGAGGAAGGTATTAATGTGATGAATGCCAATCCCTACGCTAATGGTTCGATTATTTTTACACAAAACGGTTACTATTCTAGAGAATTTGCTAAAAGAACTCACGGAGGCATGGTAGGCATAAACGTCGGTATACCTGTACCTGTAGGAGTATTCCCATTCTCTGGACATAAAAATTCTTTCTTTGGTGATCTACACTGCTTAGGAAAAGATGGTGTCCGTTTTTATACAGAATCGAAGTGTGTAACTACTCGCTGGTTTGATGAAGAAGAAATGAAAAGAGAGGCTGTAGATACATGGGATGGCACGATTTGAGTTTAATATAATTTAGGAAAGAACGAGCAAAACCCTCTTGAATATGGCTATCAAATATAGTAAAGTGCTTGGTTGCATCTTTTGCCACTTTAATGGCAATTTGCGGATAAGGTCAAAACACCTATTGGTTTAGTGTGCATATAGGCTAAATAGATTTTCATAATCTATTTAGCCACTTTTATTATGCACCGGTCCGGGCACAGTCTAATGGATATATGAGTGGTATTATCCATAAGATTCTTTACAACTGCGACATTGTTTAAGGGCCTATATTTTTTATTTACCATAATAAGAAAGCCTTAAAATGCTAATATCTTTCTTTTATACTCTATTTTGAAAGTTTTTATGTTATAATAAAAACGCAAAAGCGTTTTTAAA
>DUTQ01000242.1 GCA_012841995.1 Thermoanaerobacterales bacterium
CCATTATTCGCACAAAGGCCAGTGCACCTTTGTATGAATCATACATAGAATCAAAGATTAAAGCTCGTAATGGTTTATCTTTTTGCCCTCTTGGAGCAGGGATTTTTTTAACTATGGCTTCAAGCACTTCTTTAATTCCGATGCCTTCCTTAGCAGAAGTTAAAATGGCATCATCTGTAGACAACCCTATTATTTCTTCAATCTCTCTTTTTGTCTCATCAACATCGGCACTAGGAAGATCAATTTTATTTATTATTGGGATTATTTCAAGGTCATGTTCTAGTGCAAGATAGGTGTTTGCAAGAGTCTGAGCTTCAATGCCTTGAGTTGCATCAACTATCAGAAGTGCACCTTCACATGCAGCAAGGCTCCGCGAAACCTCATAATTAAAATCCACATGTCCCGGCGTATCTATTAGATTTAGAAGATAATCGTTCCCATCATCTGCATGATAGATCATCCTAACCGCCTTGGACTTTATAGTTATTCCCCTTTCCTTTTCAAGATCCATTTTATCGAGAACTTGACTTTCCATTTCCCGGTCTGGAATGGTCCCGGTGTACTCAAGTATTCTATCAGCAAGGGTTGATTTGCCATGATCAATGTGGGCAATAATACAAAAATTCCTGATCCTTTTAAGGGGTATAGACATCGTGTTCCTCCTCTTAAGATAGCTTCATTATTTAATTATACATTTCTAAAGGTTTTTTATCAAGATTTACTCTTCTTTGGCCAAAACTACATCTCACTTTTAAGATTGAAGGAATACAATATCTCTTCTCATTGACTATTATGCTTATTTGTTTTCGCTCGGCATGAAAATCCCCAACTTTGTAAATTTTCTTCAAATTAATGTTTTTGCCCATGAAAAAGATATCATATGCTCTATCTTTTAAACACAGGTCAAAACTCCTAGGTCTAGCATCAATACCCATCATTGCATTAACCCTGATTTCAGCAACCCTTAATCCAATGAATAATATAATAATAAATATTATCATGACTGTTACAAAATCTTTATGCATAATCTTTATCACCCTATCTTATATACTGCCTATGAACTAAGTCTTCTTTATTGTTGACCTGAATTTTGTTTTTCATTCAGCATTAGATCATTCACAACATCTTGCAAAACATCAGCAAATATTTTTGCCGACTCAATAGATTCTTCCATAGTATTGCCATGGCTTCCGATCTCTAAAAGAACAGCTTTGTTTGATACATGCTGATTAAATCTATGTTGTCTAATATCAATTTCGCGGGTTATACCTGGATACTTTTCCTCTAACTTCTCATTTACCAAAGTTGCAAATTGATAATTTTCCTTCCAATTGGGATGTGGAAAAACGCTGTCAGTTCCTATAACAAACATCATCCTTGAGTAAGTCTTGCCATCAATCATAACTGTAGTTATTTCTCTTGATTTATTGGGTTCTAAAACAGGTGCATCTCTATGAAGGTCAATTACAATTTTAATTGAAGGATTGGCTTTTAATATGTTTTCAACTGTTTTAAGAGATTTGGTGTATGAGGTCATATGTGGAATATCATGAATAGTCTTATCATGTATTGTGCTCATCCCCATCTTATTCAATTCTTCAGCCATTACTTCACCAACTTTTGCTACAGTGAAGTTTAGATCTTCAATATGGTAAGATTTATCTGTAAGCTTATAATTGTATGCTTTTGACGGGGTATACGATTCAGTTGTATGAGTATGAAAAATTAAAATTAATGGCTTGCCTTTTTCAAGTTCAATTTTTTCAATATTCGTGTTGTTATCTTCTGGAGCCTCAAGAGGATTTTTATCAGGTACATGTTCATTTTCAGGCTGCATAAGTTCACTGGGTATCAGTTCTGTCCCAGGAGTAATAGTCACTTGAGTTTTCATTAAACTCACAAGGGGTATTTGCATAGATATATAGCTTTCCGGGCTATTGATATCAACATTTGTGATGGCTTTTGAAATAAAGCCCATTGTTTCTTTAACGTCAAAAAGAGGCGATTTTTGCATTTCAAACCTTGAAAGTATTGGCATTCCCCAGCAGATGATTTTTTTCAACGATGAATTGTCAAGTTTTTTTAGAAAATCCGGAGTCACATTTACTTTTTCACTTGCAGCAAAAACCGGTACGGTTTTATCAAAGCGAACTGTTTTAAAAGAAATTGTCAGCATCAAAGCAATGAAGACAAAAATTAGGATATATTTTTTTATTTTTATTACCTTAAAACGTATCATGCTAATCACACCCTTCAAATAAGCATATTCAGTTTCAATAAAATAAATGAGGCAAAAAACCTCATTTATTGAATAAATGTACTAACTTCATCATATTCAATTCCCGGGTGTAGAGCTAGATTTATTCCACCCGCTAATACTCTTGCGGTGTTGTCAATTAATGAATCTATTTCTTTAGGGGTTACTACAAGCTGCCCTACAAAGGGAGACATTACTTCGCAAATAAGTTGGTATTTCTCTTCTTTGTCAAGTTCTTCAAGCACCTTATAAAACTCGCTCCCTTTTTGCGCCTGCCTAATAAATTGACCTATTAACATATCTAATGTATCATTTGCCATAGTTGCAGCATCTACTACTGTGGGAACACCCATGGCAACTACAGGGACTTTAAGTGTATCTTTTGTTATTCCCATGCGCTTGTTTCCAATACCTGACCCGGGATAAACCCCTGTATCGCTAATTTGAATTGTTGTGCTTATTCGCTCCATGCTTCGCGCCGCTAATGCGTCAATAGCAATAATAAGGTTTGGCTTAACTTTTTCTACAAGACCTTTTATTATCTCACCAGTCTCTATACCCGTTATTCCCAATACGCCAGGAGATACAGCGCAAACTGGGCGTATTCCGTTTTCTGAGCTAAACCTTTCAGGCATAAAATCCACTAAATGTCTTGTGATAATAAGTTTCTCAATAACCTTTGGACCAAGTGAATCAGGTGTTACATTCCAATTCCCAAGCCCAATGACTAAAACCGTTGCATCAATGGGAATATCAGTAACTTTGTTGAGTTCATCGGCAAGGTTTTTGCTTACTTCTTCGGCAAGTTCAGGGTCTTTATCCTTAAGATGTGGAATTTCCAAAGTCACATAATACCCTAATGGCTTACCCATAGCCTCGGAACCCTGTTCATTTTCTATTTTTACACGTGTTATTGTCATTTCTTCGGTTTTTTCAGTATCTATAACAACACCGGGAATCTCCTTTTTGCCTGTGAGTTCTCTCGCTTCAATTGCAAGGTCGGTCCTTATACTCGGATTGATGTTTTTTCACCCCCCTATCGAAGTTCTGTGGGTACAAACATATCAATTACCCCTATTACTACTGAAGCAAGTAGCGCTCCCCACCAGGTTACACTCATGGCTGGGACAAGATATTGGGCAAAATAAATTACCACTGCTGAAGTAATAAACCCTACTATTCCTCGGTTTTGTGGAGAAACTTTGTCTCCTAAAAGACTTTCCGCAATAAATCCCAACACAGCGATAATTATTGCTGCAATGAGCGCTCCTGTAAAACCAGCTACTTTAAAGCCAGGTAGAACAAAACTTACTAACATTAATACTAGTGCTGACACAATAAATCTAATTATCATACCTACCATTTGTCTTCACCTCCATTTTGTATTACGGTATTATGATAACCGCAAGATTTTCATAATATGCAAAATGTAATTTTTTCGCCGCTGCTTGCAATTTGAGAGACGAAATGATAAAATAACCATAGTATTTTTTAGGGGGGTGAAAAGATTTGCCAAATATAAAGTCAGCTAAGAAACGGGTTCGACAGACGGAAAAAAGAACCCTTCATAATAACCGTCTCAAAACTCAAATGAGATATACTGTAAAAAAGTTTAATGAAGCCTTAAATTCGTCTGATTCCGAAAACATAAAAGAATGTTTTTCAAATGCCGTAAAAGTTATCGATAAAGCCGTTTCCAAAGGAATTATTCATAAAAATACTGCAGCCAGAAAAAAATCCAGTTTGCATAGAAAGCTCACAGAAGCCAATACATCAGCAAGTTAACCTGCGTAAGCCTATCGCTTACGCGATTTTTTTAATTTATAAAAAAGACAGCATATAGCAAAACAGGTGGTTTCCGCTTATCAGCAGCCACCTACCAAGTAACTATAAAAGGTCACCTTTATAAAAAAGATGACCTTTTAATTATATTGAAATCTTTGTTATTAAAAATTCTATACCTGACTTTTCGTCTATTCTTCCCCTTTTTAAATCAATATCCAATTGCTGACATAACTTAGCTGCTTCCTTTAACTCATTTTGAGAAAATTTTTTGGACTGATGCAATGCTTTCCTCAAAACAAATGGATGTAGACCTGTTCTTTCTTTTATCTCATTAAACTCCATATCTTGCATGCTTTTAACCAAGATCAGGTTTGTAATATGTTTTGAGATCATAAATAAGATTAGGATGCTTTTCTCTCCTTGATCAAGTAAATTGTTAAAAACCCCTATTGCCTTGCTAGGCATTTTTTCCCCAATATAGTCCATCATTTCAAATATGGTATTTTCTAGGGATTTCGAAAAAATAGCCTCAAGATCGTCTTTTTGAATTTGTGTATTGTCTTTCACATATGACACTAATTTTTTTAATTCACTGTCAGTCTGAAAGAGATCCTGTGTATACTGAGCTAGAATACGAGCACACGACATGTCGATTTTCTTTTTGTAAAGAGATGCCCTCTCTACAATCCATTTTGCCTTGGCATTTAATGATGGTGCCGAAAACTCATGGACAACTCCTTTCTTTTGTACAAGCTTAAATATCTTCTTTCTGCGATCAGCTTTCAAGCACGTAAAAACTAAATACGTATATTTTGGCATATTTTCTATGCAATCTAAAAGTTTTTCCATGTCATAATTTCCTACAGCCCGAGATTTCCCTGATTCAAAAATTACAGCATCACGCACAACTACCAGTTTCTCATCTTGCATCATGGGAACAGTGACAACAGCATTGATAATTTCATCTGAAGAAACATTTTTGCCATCAAGCACTATGTAATTAACTTGTTCTAAATGTTCTTCTACTATTTTCCTTTTAATCTTTTCTACTTGTTGTTCAATTAAAAATTTTTCTTCTCCGAAAAACAGATAAAGGTTTTTCATAATTCACAACTCCTCAAGGAACTGCTGTAAATATTTTAACACTTTGTCTGTATGTTTTAAAGGTCACGGCTCCGTGAATATCTGTGCGATATGTTTTGATTTTCCTTTTCTCGAGTAAATCTAAAACTTTGCTTGATGGATGCCCAAAAGTATTATCCCTTCCAACAGATATTACTGCTATATCGGGCTGTACATTAGACAAAAATTCTTCACTAGTGGATGTGCTGCTTCCATGGTGACCCAATTTTAGAATATTTGCTTTCACATCAAGATCACATCCCATTATGTTGTTCTCGCCTTCTATAGAAAGATCTCCAGTAAATAAAAACCGAAATCCGTTATATGTCATTTTTAGAACTACCGAATTATCGTTTTCATTAGAAATTGTATTTTGTTTTTTATCAGGGCTCAATACTTCAAAATATACGTCATCAAGCTTAAATTTGTCACCGCGACCTAAACTGTATACCTTTATTCTTTTATCAGCTGCAATCTTTTTCATCTCATCAAATAACGCTACATTGCTAAATACACCATAAGCTATTTTATCTACGGGAAAATCTCTTAATATCGATATAAGGCCTCCAGCATGGTCATGGTCAAAATGGGTGAATACCATTAAATCTATGCGCTTTATGCCCTTAGCGTATAAGAAAGGTTCGACTATATCTTTACCTGTATCAAAATCCCCACTGTAATAAGGTGAAGCCCCGCCACCGTCAATAAGTACCGTTCTTCCCTTTGGTGTTTTTATAAAGATTGAATCCCCCTGCCCCACATCAATAAAGGTAACTTCCAATCCCGGATTAAATGGAATAATAATTACAACAATAACAAAAATCAGAGCACAAACAATGACTTTCTTGTGTTTAATGTTTTTAATCCTAATAACCTCAAATAGATCAAATGCTATGATTAAAAGTAATGCATAAAGGGCAAATATTATTATTGAAAAATCAGGTATTACTAAATTGGAAAATGGCAATCTTGATGAAAATCGCGCTATTTTTTCTGACAAAAGCAAAAGTAAACCCGAGATTTTTACAGGCAAGATGCCAAATACGGGTATGATTAAACCTGCCAGACCCCCTATAAATCCCAATACTAATGCAGTGCTTACTATTGGGACTATAAAAATGTTTGCAAGAAATCCAACGATTGAGACCTTGTGAAAATAATAGGCTGAAACCGGCCAAACCAGAAGTTGAGCAGAAAATATTACTGATAGGGAATCCCTTAAAAACACTGGAAATTTAGAAAAATATTTTCTAAATTGACCGAAAAAAAGGATTATCCCAAGAGTTGCACAAAAAGATAGCTGAAAGCTGACAGAAAAAAGATACATAGGGTTTATTAAAAGTATTATAAAGGCAGCAAGGCAAATACTGTTTAGAGCATCATAAGTCCGCTCTGCAATCGGTGCCAGAAAGAGGATAATTATCATAATAGTCGCCCTTAAAACAGATGGAGTCAGGCCAACCAGAAAACAATAAAAAATCGATGTAAAACTGCCGATTATAAATGAAGTGATATGTGAAACATTAAAAGCATCAAACAACTTATAAACAGCGCTAAATATGATGCCTACATGTAACCCAGATATAGCAAAAAGATGCATTACTCCGGCATCGCTAAAATATGAAAGTATTTCTCTTGAAATATTCCCTTTGACTCCCAAAACAACTCCAGAAAGTAGTGATGAAAGATTTTCGGGAAGTATTTCATTATAAAACGTAGAAATTTTACAATTAAGGCTACTTGCCATTTTAATTATGGGATTTGTCGAATATACCCCTATTTTCTTTATTTCCCGGGAAAACACAGTTGCCGATATTCCCTTTGACAATAGATATGATTTATAATCAAAGCCTCCAGGGTTTCTCTTGCCTTGTGGATCTTTAAGCTTACCAGAAAATCTAACTACGTCCCCGAAGCTATATGCCTGGTTGTTTTTGGCATCTCTTAATACAGATAAACTTACATTTCCAGAAACCTTTTTGTATTTTTGACCTTCACAGATATATAGTGTTTTTATATTGTATGTTACCTTGTCATGTTTAAGGACAGGCGAGCTGTTTATTACACCTATCACAATCTGCTGCTGTCCTACATAACAGGAAATATCGCCCAAAGCCCTTTCAGTTTTAAAATTGCAATAAAAAGCAGCTATAAAGAAAATAAAAATCCCAAAAAAGGCAAGTTTTGTGTTTTTGTTTCTAGAAACGAAAACACAAAACAAGCCTAATATGCCTATAGAAAAAAAGAGCCATGTAGCCTTTGCAATACTTCCAAAAATAATTCCAGGAATAAAAAATACTATGACAAATAAAAATGGACGGTACATATAGAGGGCCTCTCTTTGCAATTATTATAGATACTTTTTCTATATTTTGCATGAAAAACCTTCTATTTCCCAATTTTGATTTTCACGTATTTCCTTCCTTGGCCTTAATTGTTCTTGTTTGCCGTCAAAGTATCTATCATTTCTTTCATTGTATAATACCCTGGCTTTTGGTTGACTGTAAATGCGGCAGCCTTAATTGCACCTGCTGCAAATACCTTTCTTGAACTTACAGAATGGGAAATTTCTACTATTTCGTCTTCACCCGCCAATATAACATCATGTTCGCCAACTATACTCCCGCCTCTTATGGAATGAAAGCCAATCTCATTTTTTTGGCGTCTCTTATTCTTTTCCGCTCTACCGTACACATACTCTGCTTCATTTCTAACTTCTTTTATCGCATCAGCTATCATTAAGGCAGTTCCACTAGGAGCATCTATTTTTTGATTATGATGTTTTTCTATTATTTCAATGTCAAAGCCTTCTAATACTGCTGCAGCTTGTTTCACCAGGCTGATTAGCATAAAAACACCTAGAGACATATTATGTGATATAAATATTTGTAAAAAAAGCTTCGGAAAACA
>DUTQ01000243.1 GCA_012841995.1 Thermoanaerobacterales bacterium
CTTCTTTTTATTGAAATTACTTGCTGCATTTCTGGCAGTAGCCGAAGATTTCAAATCTATGTTCAGTAGGGGTAAACCCTATTTTCTCAAGTTTATTATCTAGTTCTTCCATAGGACAAAAATCAAGGGGGATTGATGTTCCACATTTTTTACATATTATATGGTGATGATGTGACCCTTGTTCTCTAATTCTGTACTTTGCACTGTTTTCTTGGGTATTTATCTTGCAAATAAGCCCACTTTGAAGCAAAATATCCAGGTTTCTATAAACAGTTGAAGGGTTTATACTCGGCAAAAGCCTAGCTGACTCTTGATATATCTCTTGAGAATCTAATATTATATCGGATTCTGCAATTACCTTTAGGATTGTTTTCCTTTGAGGTGTAATCTTGAGGTTGCTTTGTCTTAATATATTTTCTACATCCATTTATTTTTTACCCCCTTTTGAGCTAATACTAATATGAGAATTACCACTGATATTAATACTATCGTGCCCCCTGGAGCAAGGTCAAATATAAATGATGAGTAAAGACCTGCTATCACAGAAAATATAGCAACACATATGGCAATGATAAAGGTGGCTTTAAAGCTCTTGGCTGTCTGAAGTGCAACAGCTGCAGGGATTACCATGAGGGCCGACACAAGCAAAACCCCAACTACTCTTGCCGAAAGGGCTATAGCCACAGCACAACAAACCGTAAAATATGTATTTACATAAGTTACCGGCACACCACAAAGCCTTGCAGCCTCTTCATCAAAAGTGATTGCAAAAAGTTCCCGATAAAGAAAAGCCAGTGATAAAATTATGAAGAGGCCTAAACCGCTTATTAGTTTTATATCAGCTGTTGATACGGCCACAAGGCTTCCGAAGAGATATGAAAAAAGGTCAGTATTAAAGGATTTTGCTAAACTTATCAATACTACGGCAAGGGCCATGCCGCCTGACATAACTACCGCTAATGCTACTTCAGCGTATTTGTTGAAGGCCCGTCTGATTATTTCTATTAATATTGCAGATATGATAGAAAATATAAGGGCACCATAAAATGGGTAGAATCCGAAAAGCATTCCGGCTGCAACCCCAGCTAAAGCCGCATGAGATAGGCTATCCCCAATTAGAGACATGCGTCTTAAGACGACAAAAACCCCTGTCAAAGATGCGAGAATTGCCGTCATTATACCTGCTAAAAAAGCTCTTACCATGAAGTCATAATTAAATATAAACATAAAAAACCCTCTATCTCTTAAAAATCTTATAGCCAAGCACTTCGGCTATATGTCCTTCTGTAACCTCATCAATATCCTTGTGTATATAAACTTTATTGTCCCTTACACAGCCAATCCTCTTAGCTGTATCAAAAGCTGCTCCTATATCATGTGTTATAATAACCACAGTAATGCCCTGATTTTCGTTTAACTCAAGGAGCAGCTTGTAGAAATCTCTCTGAGAACGGGCATCGATTCCGGTAGTAGGTTCATCCAAAAAAAGAATTTCAGGCTTTTTCACAAGGGCTTTTGCCAAAAATACCTTTTGGCGCTGGCCTCCCGAAAGTTGACCGATTAGGGAATCTGATAGATCTGATATGCCCACAAGTTTAAGGGTGCTTTTTACTGCTTCTTTCTTCTTTTTAAATTCAAATAACCTGCCAAATCCGGTATAATATCCGGAAGCTACCACTTCCTCCACTGTTGCAGGAAATGAAGTGTTTATATTGCTTGCATTTTGAGATATATATCCAACCCTATTCCAATTATTAAAATATCTTATATCACTCCCAAAAAGCCTTACTTCTCCTTTTTTAGGCTTAAGTAGGCCAACCATAATTTTCATCAATGTAGACTTGGCTGACCCATTTGGGCCTATCAGTGCAAGGAAATCTCCCTGTTCTACAACCATATTGACATCTTTTAATACCGGCCTCCCATTATATGAAAAAGTTACATTTGAAAGGCTTAAAACCTTTTTCGGTTCTTGTTTTTTGAACATAAGTTCACCACTTTTCATTCAGAGAGGGCTATCTTAAGGTTTTCTAGATTTTCTCTCATTAATGAGAAATAGTCCTTACCCTTTTTTATTTGTTCTTGTGTCAAACCACCTATGGGGTTTAGAACAAGTGTCTTAACTCCTGCTTCTTCAGCTAGGGATTCGGAAAGTTTTGGGCTTGACAGTGCTTCAGTAAAGATGTATTTTATACCTTTCTGCTTACAAATATCTACAAGCTCAGCCATTTTCTTTGGCGAAGGCTCTTGCTGTGGTGAAATCCCCGTTATTGGGATTTGATTTAACCCATATCTTTCTGCAAGATACCCGAAGGCATCATGAGTCGTTACTATATCTTTTGCAACAAGACCTGACAGTTCAGCTTTAAATACTTCATCAAGTTCATCAAACATATCGTCTAGTTTTGCCATGTTTTGTTCATAAACATCTTTATTGTCTTTATCTGCCATCACTATGGCATCATATATCTTGTGAGAAAGCTTTTTAGCCAGTATTGGGTCAAGCCATATGTGTGGGTCATTGTTTTGTACAATCCCAGCACCTGCTTTTACAACTATAACCTCTTTTTGTGTTAATGTATCCTTAAGTTTTTCAGCCCATGGCTCCATACACGGATCCAGATATATAAACATATCTGCCTCATGTATATCTGCAACCTGTTTGAGAGATGGTTCAAAATCGTGTGGCTCAACCCCAGCAGGCACTATGATTTTTACATCGGCTGTATCTTGGACTATTTTTTTGGTAAAATCATATAGTGGATAAAAAGTCGTATATATGACAAGCCTTCCCTTTGCTTTCGGAGATTCGGTCCTTGTTTTGTAGGAACAAGCAGTAAAACTGAAAATCATGCTGACTATTAAGAGACATAATAATAAATAAGTTGTTTTTTTGTATTTCATTTCGTCCTCCTAATTGCAATATATTTGCATTTGCATTTGTTTGCTATTATATAGCATACCTCAATATACGTCAATAAATTCCTTTTGGAAAAATATAAAACCCGCCGGGTTTTCCCTCGGCGGGCAGTCTCTGTTTAGATACCTATTTGTGAAATTATTTCATCTTTTGGCTTGAAACCAACCATCTTATTTACAACTTCCCCATCTTCAAATACGAGCAATGTAGGTATGCTCATAACCCCATATTTTGCAGCAGTTTGAGGGTTTTCATCGACATTTACCTTACATACTTTAAGGGTCTTTTCATATTCTTTCGCTATTTCATCAATTACCGGTCCCATCATGCGACATGGACCACACCAAGGTGCCCACATATCTACCAAAACTTTGCCTTGTGCCTGTATTACCTCCTGCTCAAAATTGCCATCAGTTACAGTAATAGGTTCCAATAATGTTGCCTCCTTTTTTTATTATACATTTAAACAGAATATTGTTTTATACTTATAGACATTATATAGCAAAAGCCGCCATTTTCAAATTCTTAATTAATTGACGCCATTTTATAATTATACTATAATTTCACTGTAGTATAATTTAATACAAGCATAATTTTTTGAAAGGAAGTAAATCATGATTAATGGCGATAAAATACGGAAAATTAGAAAAAACAGAAATATGTCATTAAAACAATTAGCTGCTGCCACTGGACTTTCTATATCATATATAAGCGAAATCGAGAGATGTAAAAAACAGCCTTCACTGGAAACAATTCAGGTAATTTCTGATGCTTTGAATGTCTCAAAAGAAGGGCTTTTAACACAACAGCCTCAATCCATAGAGCCCGGCAAAAAAATTATGCTTTTGCGTCAGAGTAAGAACATCTCTTTAACCGAGCTTGCAAAAAATACAGGCATCTCCACTGCATACTTGTGTCAAATTGAAAAGGGAAAAGTTCTGCCATCAATTTCTACATTAAAAGATATTGCCGATACATTAGATACCAGTGTGAGAGAACTTATGGCAAGCCCTTGCAACATAGGCTATAAATTGAAAAAACTTCGCTGTGAAAGAAATATGACTCAGTCAGAACTAGCCAAAAAGGCTGACGTTTCCACCGGCCTTATCGGTCAGATAGAAAGCGGTAAAATTGAACCATCAATTAAAACTCTAGAAAAGATAGCAGGAGCATTTTGTATATCTCCATGTTACTTTGTATCAGAAGATGATGAGATAGTATCTCTTTTTTTACCTATGAAACCAGAGACTCGTGAACTCTTTCTCCATCCAAATGTAAGGTCAGTCCTTGAGCTCTTAATCGATTGCAGTGAAAGTGAACTAAATTTTATATTAAACTTTATTCAGCTTTATAAAGAAAGTCACCACAGTGTAAATTAATATTTAAGAGGTGCTACGGCAAGACCTTTAAACATTGCAAATCCTGATAACAATATTTTAATGCCATTATCCATATTGATAAGCGGGCTTATATATACTTTTATGCCGTCAACCTCTTCCAGTTTGTAATCTTGTGTTAGAGACGGTGTGCCTACAAGCACGGTAGGCTCATAAGTGCAACCTGCTCATCCGCCACCGCGTTTTGTCAACTTAATGGTAATGGAATCGGCGTTTCTTTGCTCAATATATTGCTTTGCCTTTTCATCGATTTGTATCATTTCCATAATGTTCACCTCCTGTTTGGTTTGATTATACTATAATGCTATTACGCTGTCAATGAGTGTTGCGAAATTTTTCAGTTTTTAATTTTTTTGTTTTAATAATAAACCGTTAAAAATATAATATGGGAGTGGGAAAATGGATTTTACTATAGAGCAAATCTATGATATTTCTATGCAGATTTCTTCAGATATGTTCATATATCCAGGGGATCTACCCCCGGAAATTTCCATACAGCAAGATTATGATATGAGTGGTTTTAGGGTTTCTGAGCTGGTCTTAGGTAGTCACACGGGGACACATGTAGATGCTCAAAAACATTTTTTCAAAGAAGGGCTTTCCATTGATGAAACTCCGCTCTCATCTTTCATGGGCCCATGCCGCCTTATCGAGGTTTCGCCAGGAAAAATCAATAAAGAAACCATTCCTTCAGATATAGGGAGTGGAGAAATAATATTGTTCAAAACTAATAAAAGTTTACAAGAAAAATCCTCTAAAAATGATAACTATAAAAAAGGGGGATTGTATCCCAGTGTGGATACTCATCTGATACAAAGCTGTTTTCTTGAAATAGATACCGCAAGGCTCCTCTTATCTTATGGTGTCAAGGCTATTGGAGTAGATGGTCTTTCAATCGAATCTCCCATAGGAGATGGTTCAGTTCACCGTCTCCTACTTTCAAAATCCATTGCCATTATAGAAGGATTAAAGTTGTGTGAAGTCCCGCCAGGTCAATACTTGTTTATCTGCTTGCCTTTAAAAATTAAAGATTGCGATGGAGCTCCTGCCAGAGCAGTTTTAATAAAGTAAAATGATATAAAATTAGCTGCCGCTTTTTCATGCGGCAGCCTCTTGGCCTTATAAAAAAACTAATCGCCAATCTCTTTTTTTAAGCGGCAAATTTTTTCTTCAAGGCTGTTTATCGCGTTTTTTATATCCTCAATCTGCCATAAAGCTTGAGTTTGTTGTTGATCCATCTCTTCAAGTGCAGTATCACAAACAAATTCATCGTTTTCTGCAGCATTTTCCAAGGATTTTTTTTTTGAGCCTTTATATTCTTGCAGGGTCTTTTTCCCTTTTTCAACCATCGTTTCAGCCTTGTCTTTCCCTTTTTCCATCATAGGTCTCGTCATTTTCTTAACCTTCGGTGCCATTACAGCAGCCAGGGCAGCTGTACCAACACCCCAGAAAAAAGATTTTAAGGTAGACAAATATATATCCCTCCCTTGGTTTTATAAAAAACCCTTTAAAATTAATCTGTCCTTTTTAAACATTTATATGCTTAATGCTTTTATGGGGATATTTGTAAATAAAAAAACCCCTCAATAGGGATTTTGAAAATTTATTTTATATTTCGAAATTATTATACTTGTTCATGGCAGTTTCTACATCGTATTCAATTATAGTCAGTGCGGCTTCAGATGCTGCCTTTATGGCAGGCAAAATCTTTTTTTGTTCATCCAAATTATCGATTTTACCCAGTACATGACCTACCGTATCGTGTTTTTCTTCCGGCTTTCCTATGCCAATCCTTATGCGGCAAAATTCTTCAGAAGATAAGTGATAGATCACTGACTCCATGCCTTTGTGCCCACCTGAGCCTCCCCGTGGTCTTACTCTGATTTTACCTTCCGGCAAGTCCATATCGTCATATATCAACAAGATTTTTTCTAATGGTATTTTATAAAAATTTACAACATCCACAACGCTCTGCCCTGATAAATTCATGTAGGTCTGAGGTTTTAAAAGCAGGATTTTTTTACCATTATAATTAGCATCTCCAATAAGCCCTTTAAATTTGACTTTATTTATTGTGGTCCCGAGCTTTTGAGAAATAATATCTATAGCCATGAAACCAACATTGTGGCGTGTTTCTTCATACTTTTTGCCTGGGTTTCCTAAACCACAGATAAGATACATTTTAAGCCCACCTCAAATCTTATGAAGAATGATTAGCATTTTTATACTAAAATCAAAATTACAAATGGCGCAACTTAAAGTTGCGCCTGCATTTATTATTCTTCTTCCGTTTCTTCTTCGCCCTCTTCTTTTTCTTTGCCCTTTGCTATGACTTCAGGCTCTTCAACATGCTCGTCAACTATAAGCTCTTCTTCAAGCTCTTCTTCTTTCATTGGAGCAAGGACAGTAACAATAACCTCATCCGAGCTATCCAGTACCTCTATCTTGTCATCGATCTCGATATCTCCTAATGTCACTACATCGCCAATGTGTAGGCCATTGATATCGACTTCAATATGTTCAGGTATATCTCTGGGTAGGACCTTTGCAGTAATTTCACGCAGTTGATGCTGTAATGTCCCGCCTTCTTTTACACCTTCTGCTTCGCCTCTCAATACAACTGGAAGCTTGATTTCAATCTTTTCAGTAAGGGAAATCTTCAAAAAGTCAACATGTACAATAGCCCTTTTAAGCGTATCTTTTTGAACTTCCTTCATCATCACAGGGATATTATCGCCCTGAAACTCCAGATCGATAATAGCTGTTTCCCCATGTTTTTTTATGATCTTAAAAAATTCTTTGTAATCCACAAAAACAGGGGTATTTTCAAAGTCTTTCCCATAGATGACACCAGGTAATTTGCCTTCATTGCGCAGGCTTTTTAAAGGGCCTTTGCCCGTTTCTTTCCGAGGTGTAGCTTTTAATAACAGCTGTTCCATAAAACTTGCCTCCTTAAGTTTCTATATTCGGTCTGGCGCGCGTTTTAATATTTATTACGGCCTATCCTTTTCGCTCTCACTATCTTTATAATTATACTCAATAAATTTAAAGAACGCAAGTAAGTCACTATTGTTGCCAATAGCACTAAAAAGTCTAATTAAATAAAGTGCTTACTGAAAGGTTTTCATGAATTCGATTTATCGCAGCTGCAAATAAAGGTGCAACAGATAATACCTTTATCTTGTCAATTTTTTTATCTTCTCTTAGGGGTATGGTGTTTGTGACTATAAGCTCTTTGATACAAGATTTCTCAATCCTCTCAATAGCGGGACCTGACAGTACCGGATGTGTGCAACAGGCATAAACCGTTTTTGCGCCCCTTTCAAGGAGTGCTTGTGCGCCCAATGTGATGGTACCACCTGTATCGATGATATCATCTGTCATTATTACTGTTTTCCCTTTTACCGATCCTATAATATTCATGACCTCGGCTACATTCGGCTCTGGGCGGCGCTTGTCGATTATTGCAATAGACGCACCTAAGCGATTTGCAAGCTCTCTAGCTCTTGTAACCCCTCCAAGATCTGGTGAAACCACGGCCAAATCCTTCATTCCCATTTTGTTAAAGTATTCCGCAAGGATTGGCACAGCCATTAGGTGGTCTACGGGAAAGTCAAAAAATCCCTGGATCTGACCAGCATGTAAGTCCATTGTCAAAACTCTATCTGCGCCTGCAGCTGTTATTAAATCTGCAACGAGTTTGGCGGTAATGGGATCTCTAGATCTTACCTTTCGGTCTTGACGTGCATAGCCATAATAAGGGACAACGGCGGTAATCCTATGTGCTGAAGCCCTCTTTAGAGCATCCATCATTATTAAAAGTTCCATAAGATTATCATTTACAGGATAGCATAGGGGTTGTACTAGAAAAACATCTGCACCGCGGACACTCTCATTGATTTTAACTTGAATCTCACCATCACTAAATGTATTGACAACCGAATTACCTGGAGCTATGCCCAGATTTTTGGCAATTTCTTTGGCAAGCTCTGGATTTGCATTGCCAGTAAAGATCTCCAACCTACTCTTCATTTTTAAGAAGTCCTCCTTCTAGCTTCTTCCTAAGTTCACTAACCCAGCCGTTTTTTATCTCCTGCCTAGCCCTAGCCACAGCAAGAGAATTCTCAGGCACATCTCTTGTTATGGTAGAACCAGCAGCCACGTATGAGTTGGTTTTGACAGTGACGGGAGCTACAAGATTGGAATTGCATCCCACAAAAGCCCCATCCTCTACTACTGTCTGATGTTTTTTGTATCCATCATAATTTACAAATACTGTTCCACATCCAATATTGACTTTTTTACCTATTACGGCATCTCCAACATAAGTAAGGTGTGGTACTTTTGAGCCTTCACCGACTTTTGCGTTCTTTAGCTCAACAAAGTCACCTATCTTTACTTTTGAACTTATATTGCAATTTGGCCTTAAATTAGCAAATGGCCCTATTTTTACATCATCACTTACTGTGCTTTCTAGTATTTGGCTCATTACTATCTGTACATTATTTCCTATGTTGCTATCCACAATACGGCTTGACCCTATGATCGTGCAGCACTCGCCAATATTTGTTCTTCCTTCTAGAATTGCTCTAGGCAAAGATACAATTATATATC
>DUTQ01000033.1 GCA_012841995.1 Thermoanaerobacterales bacterium
AAATACAATAGCTGTTACAACATAAATATCCACTTTTAATTCACACCTCTTCCATTTTTTCTATTTTTGATTATTAAGCTTAATCAAATACTAGTTTGTAAATTATGTATCACTCCCCTCAAACTTTGTGTATGATACCAACAAATGTTATATACAGTTTAGGCATATTGATTTAAGCCTGTGTAATATTAGCGCTAGTAAATCTCACTATGTTAAACTGTATTTCTATATATTGTTTCGACATTTAAATGCTATTTTCCTTCAAATCTGATATTTTGTTAAATTGTATAATGTTGGTCTTTTTTATATTTTTGAGCTTTTTTGGCTTCTCACGTTCGTTAATTCTTTATTTCTATACTCATCGTTTTTATCTATCAACAAAATAGTTCTTATGAATATAAACCTCAAACCTTTGGTATGCCTTATTCAGAAGTGCTCACTGCTTCAATTTTTTTGTTCCTCTATTTAAAATTGCGTTTCTATATTGTAAGTACTTTTAAGAAATTACACTGAATACAAAAAAGATTGGATCAACTTGAACATTAGTAACAAATTAAAATAAAAAATTCGGGCTCTTTTAGCCCGAAACAAAAAGTGAAGTAGCAAATTTTATATAGCCTTTAAGCTATTGTTAAATCTTATAGTATATGTGGCACTTGTTTCTACATAAGATCACCGACATCAAACCAAGTTTTACGCCCTATCTGATATAAATCTCGCTTTATAAATGGCGTTTTTAATGCTGCCTGATACAACGTGATCAATTATTTCTGATCTCAAAAGTTCTTGTGCCAACAGATTGGAATTTTGTTCATCTACTTCGTTCTCTACTTTATTGATGAAGACAATATTTTTGCCAACAGCTTTCCCAAAAAGGCCGAGTGGGTGTAGGATCATTTTAGCCAGATGACTTATTTCAATTACGCCGCCTTTATCTATATCACACAGTTTAGTAAACTCCTCTAGGCGAAAAACATTTTCATCATTAGCTCTTTGGCCTACAGTCTTTATGTCTACAACTCCTATGGTTATGTCAGTTTTATCACAGATTACAGGTTCAGGGCCTTTCCATCCTTTTAATGGCTTCCTCTTTGACCCATCGGCTTCTACTAGTATACAATCAAAGCTATTTGTTAAATTCTCTATAGTTTTACAATCAAGACCAGTAAATTTCCCCTGATCATTTATTTCATTTCCGAATACATAAATACCGTTCTCGCTACTTTTTTTAAATTCTTCCATTTCTTCGTGTCTTAATGCCATATAATCGTATTGACTTTTTTCAGGAACATATATTTTTGTGGTGGTAGTTACAAGAACTTTACTGTCTTTTGAAAGCTCTTTTGCTAGCGCAAACATTAGAGAAGTCTTCCCGCCAGCACCTATTATAGAAATGAGGCTTTTTTCCGGAATATTAAAGGCCTTTTTAAGCATTAGAATCACTCCTTCCTAATTTACATACCGGCTGTTCTCTCTTAATGCAAAATTTTTATACATAAAATACGCAAATAATATTAAAAATGGTGTAATAAGTTGAGTAAGAGTGAAAAAGCCAATTCCCCATCGAGGGTTGATATAGTGAACTAAAAACAAAGGGTTTTCTCTTACTGTTTCTTCAAATACAGCACGCAATACGGAATGGTACCAAATAAAAGACCAGAATTGATATCCTGCAGGAAGGTCTTTGTTTTGCAGGTAAAAATATCTTATAAGCAGCACTACGCCAATAGCTGAACCAACTAATTGGGCAGGCCATCTACCAAAAGAAAACTGTGTCATTCTTCCCAAGACTTCTTGATTGAAAATATTTCCTATCCTAACTATGATATAGCCAAATGAAAGGCCTACGACTATCCAATCTGCAATCATGTTGGGATTTACACTGTTCTTTCGGCAATAAGGCCAGCCAACAAGAAATCCTCCCAATAACCCACCATGCCAGGCAAGACCTCCTTCCCAAACCTTAAAAACTTGAAGTGGTTCTGACACAAACCAGCTAGGATAGTTCGTTAAAACAAACATTAGGCGAGCTCCAATTATTCCGGAAATTATCACCATCATCACTAGATTTAATATGAAATCCTCATCTAAACCAGTTTTTTGACTCATAATATAAATGTAATAAAAACCAACTAAAAAAGAGATTGCCATAAAAATCCCATACCAATGAACCGCTATAGGGCCAATCTTAAAAGCATATGGACTGAGCTCCAATAACATAAGAAAACCTCCAACCAGTAATTTATTTTTTAGCTATTACTTCCAAATTAAAATAAGTCCCAGATGAAATTGCTATTAGCTTATCCTTGCAATATATCTTTGCCTCTGCAACTAAAAGGGTTTTGCCGTGTTTAACAACATTGCCAACTGCCCGCAATTTTTCGTTTATTATTCCAGGTGCTAAATAGTTGATCTTCATCTCTACAGTAGTTAGTGCAACCCCAAGGGATCTAACAGCAAATCCCATAGCTGTATCACATAATGTAGCTGTAACACCACCATGAAGGATTTTTTTGAAGTTAGAAAAGTTTTCATCTGGTATCACCTCTACTACTACATTTCCAGGGCTAATTTCAGATAACCGAAACTTTAAAAGTTCATGAAAAGGAGAAGGAAAGTTTTTTTCAATGATTTCGTTAAAAAGTTTTTCATCTATGCCTTTGTTGATTGTCATGAATGGCTTCCTCCTATATGAAGATTTCCGTGGTAGAATTATACCTTTAGTTCTAACAGCTAATTATATCAAAAAAGTCTACATATAGCACAAAAATATATTTTTATTTGATAGTAGCAAAAAGATTATCTCAAGACAAGTATAGATGTATTGTAATGATAAATCACATTAATATTCGTATAAATAGCCCTGGTATATTACATAAACATGTTCAATGTAGTTAACAATATGTTTAGAAACTCTATAGGGAGGTGAGTTTTATTGGTAAGCTGTGAAGTATCTCTTTATCCAATGGAGACCACCGATTCAGATCAAATTATAAACAAAGCACTTTCATCTATCCAAAGTCAAGGGATCAATTGTGAAGTTGGGCCTTTAAGCACTTTTATATCAGGCCCTCCGGAAAAAGTTTGGCAGGCAATGCGCATACTTTACGATACTGCTTCGACTAATTCCAAGGAAGTATCAATGGTCATGACTGTTTCAAATTCAGTCGAATGATTTAGCATGTTAACTGCTGCTTACACTAAACTTTGCACCGATAAGCACAAATACAGACACACAAAAAAACCGGGTTTAATCCGGCTTTATAGTGATAACTTTTGTCGTTATATCCCCACACTTTTTCAAGTTGGGATAGTAAATGTTGAAATTCATAAATAAAAAGCCCTCATTCAGGTGAAGTAAACAACACATCTGAATGAGGGTTTACTTTTATGAGCAACAAATCGAAACTTCGCTATCACTGTTAAGTATCCTTTCTATACGCTCTTTTTCAGTTAAAATCCGCTTTTCTTTTGGATCATAAGCATAAAGAGCACCATTTACCATTCGTGTGACAAGTTTTCCGCAAGCAGCTTCATTCCCAATAAGATGTGGTGCATCAAGTATGCCCATCTTTATTGCCTTATCTATAGTATCAGGGTCAGTCAGTGGATCCTCTGCCTTATAACCAATAGTCTTAATCGCATCTAATATTATATTAGCTTCTTCTATTAATTCTGCCTTCCTTCTTTCAACTTCAGCATCTTTAGTTATGTCTACAGTCCCAAGAAAAGTATTCCTTATAACTCCTCTGACTATTTTACAACTTTCAATAATATCCTCAGCTTTAGCTGCATGATGAGCTTCACAATATCCAACAACATGATATATATGCGGCTTAATGGCCATAGAAAGATATGCGGATGATGCCAGCTGACCTTTAGCTTGATACAAATCGCCAGGTAGACTTGCAAGCCCTGCCCTTGCTTGACGGTAAGTGGTAAAATTATCATCATGTAAAGACTCTATCATCTCGATTTTAGCAAGCATTTTCGCAATATCCATTTTAGGTGAGATTGATGGTGGCACATTAAACATGTACTGTGCTATATAATCTTTTACCCCCATCTTTTTTGCATTGTATGCAGCAAGGAATGCAGTTGCTACACCAATTGCATCATGCGCATCTCGAAGACTCCAATGATGAGATTCGTTTACCTCAACTGGAATATTCCTATCACCATGCCATTTCATTACTTTTTGATTTTCATATATTGCTTCTCTCACAGGCCTATGGCCTCTTTTGTCTAATACATTGTACCAACACAGTGGAACAGCACACCAGGCATTTTTAATTGTCTCTTGCAAAACTTGGGCAAAAGGTATTAAATTAGAAGTTCCGCTATAGCATCGTAGGAGCGGATAATTACCCCTTTGTGCTGCCTCATATAATTTAATAAAATCATCCTTTGACCGCAGTGGAACTCCTCCAGCTCCATCTAATCGATGATCCATCTTATCCTGTTCGAAAAAATATTCCTGAGCGTTTTGATCAGGGGCAACAGAAATCACATCAAGTACCTTTGCCTCTGCAATTTGTTTAACAGATTCCACCGTTTCATAAAGTGAAGGAAGCCCCAGATGATGTCGCAAAATAGGATAAGGATACTTATATTTTATTCTTGAAATCAGATCCCTTGGATAATTTTCGACTCCTGAAAGTTTTCTTCCTTTTAAGAATGCTATTACATCATCGACATCTTCCATTCCATTAAAAATCTTATAAAATATACCACTCTTTTGAGCTACTTCTGCTGTCGGTTCAGTTCCCCCAAAGATCCATTTGATATTTTGTAAATTATTGATCTTTATGGCTTGTTTAAGCTCGTCAATTACAGATTTTAGTGGTTCAGGGGTAAGTCTGTAACTTATTCCAACGAAATCCGGTTTCTCTTCCTTTATAGCATCTATTAGTTTATCTATAGACATTGCAGCACCTAGAAATTGAGTTTCATATCCTTCTTTTTCTGCAAGGGATAGGAAATTTATTATACCGGCTACATGAACACATTTGCCGATTGAAGCTGCAATAATTTTCTTCATGCAACCACCCCTTCTTCTTTTACTATTCTGTGCTCCATGATTCCAGTTTGAGCATATTGATGTATTTGCCCAATATCTAGTCCCTTAAGGCCTAGTTTTTCAACAGTCCTGCCCTCTTCATAGAAATTTCGACCAGTCATAATGTTTGCCAGCCGTATTATTGTATCAATAGCCGGGGTCTCTATACCAATATCTTGTGCGATGGAAGCGATAGGCACCAAACTGTATGGGACATCTTCATATATATACCTATTATGCAAGGCTGTAGGAGCAGTAAGACCTCTATATGCAGGGTTGTTTTGAATAGCTTCATATATAGTATCTCCATTTGCGCCATAGGATTCTCTTAGCCACTCTATAGCTGAAACCGCTTTAACACCAAGAACGCGAGCGACCTTCAGCCTTTCGTAATCCAATCGTTCCAGCATCTGTCCTATGGAAGGAGTAATCCCCTCAAGATAATATTCAAAAGTCTGACCCCGCTCTATATGACCGCTGTTTAGCAATGTAGGTGCAGGATGGAATATCGCACCAAAATTATTTAAGCTCGTTTCCATAACGTCATTTGCAGGGATAAACTGTGGATAAGCCTCTGATAACAAGTTAATTACCTTCCGAGTAAATATGGCAGGGATAGCGGAAAGTGCCACTTCGTTTTTAACGCTAAATATATGTGCACTATTTGGCCCTGTAGCTCTACATGCATATATGAATGTCTGTGCTTCTGCTACCACTATATCTTTCATGCAACCGTATTTTCTTATGGTTTCATACACTTCTAATGCGCCACAAGTGCGCCCTGGATTTAATACTATTATCTGACCATCCTCTAGGTAAGGCGCCATAGCAGCAGCTATACTATAATGACCTATGGCAGGTATTGTGACCATAATTATATCAGTATCCTTTATTGCTTCTTCTATCTTAGAGGTGACTAAATTTAATCGTCCTTTCCCATTGACAGAACCGCTTAATTCAATTACAGGATCACTCATCAAGGTTTCAATTTTTTCTTGTGTTCTATTATACAAATTGACAATAAATCCACTTAAAGCTAGATATCCAGCCATTGAAAGCCCACCATTACCTGCTCCAATAATTGCAAAACGAACATCTTTTGAATTTAACATTTCACATACCTCCTATATATGGAATAGTTAGTGTTTTTGGACAAAATTAAAAGCTATGGGAGGATCCATAGCTTTGAGACAATACGGGACTCAAATGCCATCAACCTCCTCTTACCACGCTTACGAGGTTAGCTGTCGGGTTCGGGCCGAAGAGTGTAGCCCTACCCCTAAGATCAAGAAGTATTATCTTCTTAAGTCAAAGGGGATTCACCCCAAAAAATGGTTCCCCCGCCTCTTTCCTTTGGAAAGAATTCAGCGTTCAGATTGTGACAATTCAATTTTTACATTATCCATATTATATCTAACTTTTGCATAATTGTCAATACTTGCGTCATTTGATTTCAAGTTTTTATTTTGGCTTGTTAAGTAGTTTGCAATATCCGGTGCTTCAGTGTTTTGTATTAGTTAGAATATTTAAAACAATATATCCTTCCTGAAAAATTTCTTTATTTTTTATAGTATACAGTAATATTAAAAAATAATCAATATCTTTTTATTAAAAGTGATTGAAAAAAACACTCACGTTTGTGAGTGTTTTCCTTAAAGTATATCTTGTAAAACCTCTATGGCATATGCCATAACTTCCGGACAAAAATCTGTAAGCAGACCTTTTTCAATTATTATTTTCTTTTCCTCCGGCTTGCTTATATCATAGCCCAAGAGCTCACGGCATATAACTGAATCGTATTCCTCCAAAAATGCTTCTTTGAATTCAGCACACTTTTCGGCACATTGTCTTTTTGCTTCTGGAGAGTTTGGCAAATAATTACCGTATTTTAGACCTATGGCCATGAGTGCTCCGGTTACACAACCACAAACCTCTCCCCATGACATTCCTCCGCCAAAACACGCAGCAACTTTTTTCGCAAGTTGTGAGTCTATGCCAAGTTGTTCCGAAAAACTGCTTAAAACAATCTGGGCACAGTTGAAACCTTGCTGATGCAATTTTGCTATTTCTTTTTCCATTTGCAAAACCTCCAAATAATTATTTTCTTTTCTCAAGGGAAATTGAGCGTTTTTGCTGTCCAACATATGGGCCAATTTTGTCAAATTTAATCTGTATTTCAATATCATGCGAGAGCGCATTTTTTAAATACCTCAACAAATCTTCGTGTTGCAAACTCTCTTTGGCATCAACAGTGATGTTTAAAATGTTCGTTCTAGCTGTTTTTATCAAACTTGCCTCAAAATTCCTGACTTCTGGAAACGCAAACATGATTTCATCCAAATAATAGATGCTCAATTGTTGACTATTCTCTAATGAAATTATATTAGAGACTCTCCCCATAACTTTACCTAATTGTGGAAGAATCCCTCCACAAGGACAAGGATTTACAATCAAATGTGCAATATCACCAGTTCTGTATCGTATAAGAGGCATGGCCTCTCGGGAAAAGGTTGTAATGACAATTTCACCGCATTTACCTGGCGGAACTTGTAGGCCTGTCTTTGGGTCCACGATCTCCACAAGTAGATCCGCATCACGCAAATGATAGCCTAACCCAGCTTCACATTGCACACCCAAGCCAAAGCCCGTTTCTGTCATTCCATAATGTGTAAACACCTGACATTTCCAAGTGTCCTCGATGCTTCTTATCACGCTATCTGGTACATAGTCTGTACTCAAAAGCACGCTTTGAGGACGTAGGCTCTCATCAGTGCGGCACATATATATGATCTCTGCAGGCACGCCAATTAGACAATCAGCGGTTTTAGCTGCTTTTATTGCCTTGTATACATCATCTATTCGGCCGTAGATTTGTGTGGAAACGCCAATCCTCTTAAGGGCTTTTTTCAGCAAATCTCCGATGCTGTTTTGTGTTTCCCCTGACATAAAAACTACTACAGTTTGCCCCTTATGCACCATTGTTGACATTCCATGTGTAAAAAAATCCACTGTTTTCTCCATGTCTTGCTCTGTAAAGTATATTCGCTTTGGGGCTCCCTGACTACCAGAGGTATACAATGTAACAATTCTGGCAATCTGACTTTGCGGCACACAGACAAAAGCTTTGGAATCACGTAAAATATCTTCTGGCCATGTAAAGTCAATTTCTTCCATATCTGATAAGGTTTTTATTTTTTTGGTGTCAATCCCTTGTAGCTTTTCAGCATAGAATCTACTATGAGTCCGGGTATACTCAATTATTTTTCTTGTTTTATCAAGTTGCCATTTTAAGAGAGTATCAACTGAAAGCCTGTCATTTAAGCCTGTGCATTTAGCTACCCAAGCCTCAACCGGTGAAATCAATCAGATCTTCTCCTTTCGAGCAAACGAAAAAATAACTACATCTTTTATCTATTTATCTTCAAGCTGTGTTTCTACCTCTGCTATCTTGCCTTTTGCTAAATCTTCGGAGATAAATACTTGCCCGCATTTGGGGC
>DUTQ01000244.1 GCA_012841995.1 Thermoanaerobacterales bacterium
GTACACCAAAAGAGCGCAAAGTACATCTTTCGCCATTGGTTCCAACTACTGGTATTAACTTATATGATATTTTCTTTAGAGCACCATGGTGGGCAATGATTTATCGCCCAAGGTTAATTGCAAGACAGAACCAAAAAAGACAGCAAGAAGGTCAAATGCCGAAACCACAAAAAAATAGGGAATAAAGTAAACATATCAATAAAAAACTCTTGTTGTTTTAAATTATTGATTAAAGGAGTGAAGAGTGCTGAATAGAAGAATTGCTCTCTTCCTGTTATTAGTATTTTTAACATGTAATTTAAGTAGCTGTTGGAGTCGACGAGAGCTTAATGAGATGGCAATAGTTGTGGGAGCGGGAGTTGATGTAGGCCAAAAGGAAAAAATACGATTAACCCTTCAGATAGCTAACCCGGCAGCTTTTGCCGGTGGGGCTACAGAAGGCGGAGGAGGGCAGTCATCTGCAAGCTGGACAGTTTGGTCAGAAGGTGAGACTGTAATGGATGCGGAAAGGTTACTAGCACAGAAAGTACCGAGGGGTATTTATTGGGGTCATTCCAGCTTGCTGGTGATAGGTGAAGAGGTGGCAAGACGAGATGTTACTTTGGTAACAGACTTTTTTCAGCGCGATAGGGCTCCAAGGGAAACAGCTTGGCTAACTGTAGCAAAGGGAAAGGCTGAAGATATTTTAAAGACTCATTCAGAGCTTTCCAAAACTTCTGCACAGGCAGCAGGTTTTTTAAACCACTTAAAAACAGGATATAGTATTCAGGTTAGAGAGCTTCCTGAATTAATTGCCGAAAAAGGCGTACAGCCTGTTGTCACTGCTGTGGCTATTGAAAAAACATCTCTTGCACCCGTAAAAGGTGACAAGACTGAACCATCAAACCAAATTGCACTATCAGGTGTAGGTGTCTTTAAAAATGAAAAGTTAATCGGCTGGATGGACAGCGGAGAGACTCGAGGGATTCTGTGGCTAAAGAACATGCCTTTGATTGGAATAATTAATGTATCAAGTCCGGAAGAGCCGGATAAAAAAATCTCAATCTCTATTAGGGGAAACAAGACACAAATCATTCCCCAATATGATGGACAAAATTTATCCTTCTTAGTTAAAATAAAAGCACAAGGTGATTTAGTTGAACAAGAAGGAAAAGAAGTTATTTCAACACCTGAAAAAATAAAGGCATTAGAAGGGCAAATGGCAAAGGCCATCGAAGACAAGATTAAAATTTCAGTAGACAAAGCTCAAAACGAGTTTAAGGTCGATATATTTGGCTTTGGAAATGCATTTCACCGAAAATATAAGAGGGAGTGGCAAGAACTAAAATATAGATGGGACGAGGAATTTTCTCGGGCAGATATCCGATTTGATGTGGAAACTAATATTAGGGAAATAGGTATTGCAACAAACAGGCTTCTTTATTATGAAGAATAAACACCAGAGGATAAGATGGCTTCATTTAATATAAAATAAAAGCCATCTTATGTATTTTTATTTAATCTTATCATAC
>DUTQ01000034.1 GCA_012841995.1 Thermoanaerobacterales bacterium
CTCAATCAGGTGGACCAACTTCTGAGTATATTTTTTGTCGTCATCTTATCCTCTCCCTATAAGTTTAATAACAAAGAATAGCAATTACACTCTAATAATATAACACATATGGACAATCTTTTTAAGTATTTTATCATATTTAATGAGAAATTTGCTTTAATTATACAGCTTTTAGTTATATAAGAGTATGATAAAATTTTCCCAAAAGTAGTTTAAACCAGCGAGTTTATGAGGAAAAACAAAACAAAGACAAATCAAGTACTATAGATTATTGTTAAAACGCATATATTTATGATATTCTATAAATAAAGAATTGTATAAAAAGGGTGGATATAATGAAAATAAAGAGACAAATCCCAAACTATTACGGCTACATAATGGTAGTTGTGGCGGCTGCATTTTGGGCGAGTTTAGGAGTTATAGCCAGATTCATATATGCCCATGAGATTGATACCTTTACATTAGTTACCGGCAGATCTCTTTTTTCCTTTATACTGATTGCCGTGTTTCTATTAATTACAAACAGGGATGCCATAAAGATTGAAACAAATCATATTCCGAAATTTATGTTTTTTGGAATATTTGGGCTGGCATCGAATTTTTTCTGTTTTCTTGTCGCCATTAAATATACAACCGTAGCTACAGCAAGTATACTTTTATTTACATATCCTGCAATAGTTTGTTTTGTATCTGCAATAATATTTAAAGAAACACTAGACAGAGATAAAATATTAGCACTAATACTCACTGCGATTGGGTGTTTTTTTGCCATTGGCGGTCATGCGCCAAAGGCATTAAACCTAAATGCCCGGGGTGTATTATGGGGACTTGGAACAGCATTGTCTATGGTGGTCTATACCATTTACGGAAATACCCTGCTTAAAACATATTCTTCATATACCCTTTGTTTTTGGGGCTTTCTATTTTCAGCTCTTACATTTATAGTCATGAGGCCGATGAGCATAGTCTATCTTTTTACGTCATCGGCATATTCTATTTTTATGATTTTTATTGCAGCACTTATACCGACATTTCTTGCATATACTCTATATATTGTTGCGGTTGATTTGATAGGGCCATCAAAGGCCTCTATAATGGGTAATCTGGAACCTGTATTGGCAGCAGTTTATTCTTTTGTATTTTTGAATGAAACCCTGACAATATTACAATGGGTCGGTATCCTTATCGTTGTTTTTGCAGTTTGCCTATTGAGCATAAAATCTCAAAGGACAGAGCCTTCAAATCTAGAAACACCTTCTGAAGCGAGTGAAGAATTATGCTAAACATGTTTAAACTAAAAGTACCAAAGAATATATAGGGTAGGGATGGGGAAGTGTCGCTGGTATCATTGGGATGTTTCATTTGTCATCGAAACATCCCAATGATACTTTTTTTATTTATAACTTATAGTAAAGTTTAGCAGTTTTCATCATAAAAATAGATATGAGGGGTGAAAACATGAAAAAACGATTGGTCCTATTTTTACTAATTATGCTTTTTGTTTATTATCGTGGTTATATCAAAGACAAACTGAATATGATTGCAGCAAATTGATGATACGGGAACGATTAGAGCAAAATGGTTTTACGAATATGTAACTGAAGGGACATTGGTAATAATACACGATTAAAAGAGGAGATGATTTGGTGGATTTCATATTTTCGTTTTTCATAATAGGCGGCATAATAGTTGCAGCCCTTAACGGAAGGATAGATATAATTCTAGATGCGGCTGTTTCATCAGCTGAAGGTGCAGTACAAAGATCTATTAACCTTATAGGCATAGTATCTCTTTGGCTTGGGATAGCTCGTGTAGCTGAAAAATCAGGTTTAATCGCCATTTTGAGCAAAGCTATTGCACCGGTTTTTAGACGTCTTTTCCCATCCATCCCAAAGGATCATCCTGCACTAGGTTGCATTTTGATGAATCTGAGCGCAAATATGTTGGGGTTTGGCAATGCTGCTACTCCCTTTGGGCTTAAAGCCATGCAAGAGCTTCAAACGTTGAATGATACGCCAGATACTGCAAGTGACGCCATGTGTACTTTTCTTGCGATAAATACATCTAGCGTAACAATAGTTCCAGCAACAATAATAGCATTGAGGACTTCAGCCGGTTCTAAAAATCCAACTGAGGTGGTAGCTGCAATTCTCTTTGCCACAACTTGTTCCACCTTGGCTGCCGTAATTTTTGACTACATTTTTAGGTTTTTTAGCCGACGTAAAATATAGGGGACGGTTCCAAAATATTCAGCATGACGTTTGATATTTGGGTTTTTGGGGCTGTTTCCGAATGATGGGGTGATAAAATATGATAGCAGAGGCACTTGGCGCAAGTGTATCGTGGTTTATTCCTGCTCTTATTTTTGTGGTTTTTTTTCATGCACATTTAAAAGGAGTAAGGGTTTTTGAAGAATTTGTTGAGGGTGCAAAAGAAGGATTTTTTATGGCAATAAAGCTGATACCGTATTTAGTGGGCATATATGTGGCTATAGGGATTTTTCGACAGTCTGGAGCAATAGATGTGATTGTTAAATTATTTTCTCCAGTATTGAGGATAATAAAAGCACCCACAGAAGCATTATTCGTCTCAATTGTGCGGAGCATTTCAGGGCCTGCAGCTCTTGGCCTTATGATGGAAATATTTGATGCTCACGGTCCCGATTCATTTATTGGTAGGTTAGCGTCAACAATGGTTGGCAGCACAGACACGACCTTTTACATATTAGCCGTTTATTTTGGTTCTGTAGGAATAAAAAAGGCCCGCTACTCACCTATAGTTGGGCTTTTAGCTGATTTTACAAGTTTTGTTGCATCGGTTTATATAGTAAGAAAAATGTTTTTATAAAATTTTATTTATAATAGTCCCTGTTTCTTCATAGCTGCCAAAATATTGGGCTTTGCTCTTGGATGAATCTTTTCCATGTGATTTAAAAGTTGTTTAATATCACTTCGCTTTGTGGCTCCTGATGCTGGACAGGGATTTTGCACTACTGGTAGCTTTTTAGCTTTTACGACAGATTCTAGTGTTTTTTCTTGGATGTATATTAGTGGTCTTATTAAAGTTAAATTTGTTTTTGAAAGAAAAGATACTGGTTCAAATGTAGCAAACCGACTTGTAAAAATTATGTTTAAAAAAAGGGTTTCAATTAGGTCATCAGCATGATGACCTAATGCAATTTTGTTGCATCCAAGCCTTAATGCCTCATTGTTTAAAGCACCACGGCGCATATTTGCACAAAGAGAACATGGATTTTTTTCCTTCCTTTTGTTAAAAACCAAGGGGGCTATATGAGTGTCGACCTTTGCAAAAGGAATATCAATGCTTTTGCAGTAATATTCAACAGGAGTATAATCCATTTTCAATCCCAAATCCACATAAACTGCAACTATGTTAAAGTCAAAGGGAGAGTATTTTTTGATTAGGTCGAGAATAAAGAGCAAAGCAATAGAGTCCTTGCCTCCCGAAATACCTACTGCAACACTATCGCCATTTTGTATCATGTTGTAATCTATAATTGCTTTTTTTACCTTATTTAAAAACCATTTTCCGTATCTTCTATCCATTAAATCCTCCAATTATGTTTAAGAAATTATATTATTTATAATTTGTTGCCTTTTCTTACTGAAGTAATATATACCCCAATAAAAACCAATATACCACCAATTAATGTATAGGTATTCCAATCCTCTTTTAAAAGCAATACACCTATAATTACTGCTACTACAGGATTTATATAATTGAACATGGCCGTTTGGGGAGCACCGATGATTTTTATGCCTTTATACCACATATAGTAAGAATAAACTGAACAAAATACCGCAAGATACAGCACACAACTCCATGTGGAAATGGATGCAGCCTTTATAGAGCTTATAAATGACGGAGTAAAGACAATAGGCAACATAATAATCGTCCCATATATGTTTATATACGCCATAACTACAAATGGATCATATTTGTCAACCAAACTCTTTCCCAAAACCGTAAAAAACGCCCAAACCACCGAGTTTAAAAGCGCAAGAATGTCCCCGATAAGAGTGTTGCCTCCAAAAGACACACCCTTTCCCCCAGTAAATACCATAAGGACTCCCGCAAAAGCCACGAAAGCACCTAATAGATTATTGTAAGTTAATTTTTCATGATGAAACAATTTTGTGGATAAAAACATAGTAAAAATGGGGCTCGTGGCGATTAAAATTGAAGAATTTACTGTGGTGGTCATATTAAGACCAGTGTACTGGATAAAAAAATAAAGTGTCACTCCTAAAAAGCCCAGAAACCACATCCATATTTTATCTTTTTTTTCGATAACATAATTTTTATAAAAAATCCGAACCATACAAAAAAATATAATTGAGGCAATAGTAAATCTTAAGACTGCCAGATGAATCGGTGTTAATTCGCGAAGCCCGATTTTCGAAGCAGCCCATGAAGTCCCCCAAAAAAATGCAACCCCAAAAAGACCAATATATATATTTGCTCTGGAAGGCATTATAAACACCCCTGTATTAAATATACCATGTGCCGATTTTCCTAATAAAGTAGTATAAAAAACAAAGAGAATGGATATTTAGGAACCGTCCTCAAATATTCATAATTAAATTCATTCAATGATTTCATCGATATTTACTTTTTCCCCAGGTTTTATGCCCTGTATAATCTTTCGACTCAAGGGAGTTTCTATGTTCTGTTGTATCAGCCTTTTTACTGGTCGAGCACCAAAACGTGGGTCATATCCTTTTTCAGCAAGATAATTTATAGTCTTTTCTGACCAGGTTAACTCGATACCTGAATTATTTTTAACTCTTTGAGCAAAGTTATTCAAAAGCAATTCGGATATTTTCTGCATATGTTTGGGCTCAAGAGGATGAAATACTATTATTTCGTCCACTCGATTTAAAAACTCAGGCTTAAAGTAGAGTTTCATCATATCCAAAACTTTTTCTTTAATCTCGGAAAAGCTTTTGTCTTTTGTTACCTGGAAATTGAGAATTTCTTGGCTTCCAATGTTTGATGTCATTATAAGTACTGTATTTTTAAAATCTACAGTCCGACCTTTGCCGTCGGTAAGTCGGCCATCGTCTAGGATTTGAAGGAGCACGTTAAATATGTCATTATGTGCCTTTTCTATTTCATCAAAGAGTATAACTGAATAGGGTTGTCGCCGTACTGCTTCGGTAAGTTGTCCGCCTTCATCGTGACCTATATATCCTGGAGGTGATCCTATAAGCCTTGAAACCGTATGTTTTTCCATATACTCGGACATATCTAATCGGATAATATTTCGCTCATCATCAAATAAAGCTTCGACTAGGGCCTTAGCCAACTCGGTTTTCCCCACACCGGTGGGGCCAAGGAATATGAAACTACCTATTGGTCTTGCAGGATCTTTTATACCAGCTCGTGCGCGGAGCACCGCATCGGCTACGGCTGTTACAGCCTCATCTTGTCCAATGACTCTGCGGTGCAAAATGTCATCAAGATGGATTAGCTTTTCTTTTTCGCCTTCCATGATTTTATTCAGAGGAATGCCAGTCCACTGACTTACAACCCTTGCTATTTCTTCTTCATCAACTTCTTCCTTCAAAAGGCTTCCTTCTTTTTGCCTTTGCTTAATGGATTCTTCTTCAGCTTCTAGTTTTATTTCCAGTGCATTTAGTTTATCGAATTTAAGTTCTGCCACCTTGTTAAGGTCATATTCTCGTTCGGCCTTTTCTATCTCAAGTTTAACTTTTTCAATTTCCGATTTTATTTTATGAACTCGGGCTATTTCCTCCTTTTCTTTCTGCCAGATAGCCTCCATTTTTTTAAAATCTTTGTCCAGCTCACTTATCTGCCCACGGATTTTTTCCAGCCTTTTAAGGGATACATCATCTTTTTCTTTTTTTAACGCAGTTTCTTCAATTTGCAGTTGAGTTATCTTTCGCTTTATTTCGTCAAGCTCTACAGGCATACTGTCTATCTCGGTGCGAAGACGGGCCGCTGCTTCATCCATTAGGTCTATAGCTTTGTCTGGCAAAAACCGGTCAGAGATATATCTGTCTGCAAGTGCTGCAGCCGCTATAATGGCGCTGTCTTGTATCCTAACCCCGTGAAAAACCTCATACCTTTCTTTAAGCCCTCTTAATATTGTGATGGTTTCTTCCACCGATGGTGGATCTATCATAACCGGCTGGAAACGGCGTTCAAGAGCGGCATCTTTTTCGATGTGTTTCCTGTATTCATCTATGGTTGTTGCACCGATTGCCTTCAGCTCCCCTCGTGCTAACATTGGCTTAAGAAGGTTTCCTGCATCAAGGGTCCCTTCGGTGGCGCCAGCTCCAATAATAGTATGGAGCTCATCGATAAAGAGTATGATTTGGCCGTCGGATTCTTGGATTTCCTTCAAAACTGCCTTTAGCCTTTCTTCAAATTCTCCCCGAAACTTTGCACCGGCTATGAGTGAGCCCATATCAAGGGCTATTACCAGCTTGTCTTTCAATCCTTCAGGCACATCTTTTGCTACAATCCGTCGGGCAAGACCTTCAACTATAGCGGTTTTTCCAACACCCGCATCCCCTATAATCACCGGATTGTTTTTGGTGCGTCGGGATAGGATTTCGATGATTCTCCTGATTTCATCATCTCGGCCGATAACCGGATCTAATTTATCTTCACGGGCAAGGCGGGTAAGGTCCCGACCGTATTTTTCAAGTACATTATAGGTAGCTTCAGGATTGTCGGTTGTTACCTGCTGATTGCCTCGTATTTCTTTGAGAGCGACCAACAAGATGTCTTTGTCTAGGCCAGCTTTTTTAAAGACGCTCTTTACTTCCCAGTCGCCCTCATCTAGTAAGGCCAGTAATAGATGCTCAACACTTATATACTTATCTTTCATATTTTCAGCTTCTTTTTCGGCACGTATAAGAACTCTGGTTAAACCAGGATCTATGGTTAGAGATCCGTCGTGGCCATGTACTGATGGAATGTGCTGAATTATTTCTTCGGCAAAAGATTTAACCAAATTGATGTTAGTTCCGGATTTTTGTACAATGTCTTCGATAATACCTTCTTTTTGAATCAGGAGTGAATAAAGTAGATGTCTTGAGGTTACCTCCTGATGATGGCGTCCTACAGCAATACTCTGAGCTTTTATAATGGCCTCATGTGATTTTTGTGTATATTTACTTATATCCAAATTATACACCTTCTTTTAATGATTTTACTAAAGTCATACATAATTTCTTCTGTAAAAAAGTAATATTTTTTAATAATACCTAAAAAGTCATTGTCTTTTGAATGAATTAAGATTAAAAACAAAAACTATTGAGGTAAAAACAATTCAATATAATATTATTATAAAATAAAATTTTGCATCAAAATTTGATTTAGATTATCCAAGTAAAAGTAGGCAATGTTCTTAAAACTTTTATCATGGGAATTAATTGGCTTTTATTATCACTTATTGAAACTAAGTTTATAATATAATAAAGATTAAAAAGGGTCAATAAAAATTTAGATATATTGTGTATATTATGGAAACTATTGTGATATATAGATTAAAAAACCGTTGGTCAATTAACAGGTCAACGGTTTTCGCATATAGGTGGTATCCGCTATGCATGATACTATGATGTTTTTTTGTGTTTTGTTGATTTATATCTTTGCAATGCACTTTTTACAATAAAACCTATAAACTCTTTTGCCGTTAGGTTAGCAGCTGCGGCCATGTAACCCATATATCCATTGTTTGCCTTGTAAATTTTCTATAATTTGTGTTGTTGTGCTGTTAGAGTA
>DUTQ01000245.1 GCA_012841995.1 Thermoanaerobacterales bacterium
CTTGGGATGAACTCGTCCAGCAGACAAAGATTATGAAAGATAAGGGTATCATTGACAACGGAATGGTATGGGGTTGGGCTCAGGCAGAAGGGTTGATTTGCTACTATACAGCTCTTGTCCATAGCTTTGGTGGCGATCTTGTTGATGCTGACGGTAAACCCATGGTAAATACCCCAGAAAATGAAGCAGTCTTGGAATTCATGGTTAAATCAATTGAAGATGGAACTTTTGATCCTTCCTCTATAACTTACGATGACAGGCAAATGCTCAATGTTTACAGCCAAGGAAAGGTTCCCTTTGGGATGAACTGGTCTTTTGCATGGAGTGTATTTAACGATGACAGTCAATCGATGGTTGCTGACAAGATAAAGGTCGGCCTTACACCTTCTGGAAAAGAAGGTGTAGAGAGCGCTACATGTGCAGGTTCCATGGGCCTTGCCATTACATCTACTTCAAAACATCCTGAGGAAGCATGGAAATTCATAGAATTCCTTGCAAGCAAAGACATACAAAAGAGACAGGCAATCGCTGCCGGTGCACTGCCCATATGGAAATCCCTATATGAAGACGAAGAGCTCTCAAAAGAGCACCCTGCACTAAAGGAAATGTCTCGTCAGTTGGATACTGCTTTTAACAGGCCATCAATCGTATGGTATAATGAATTTTCCGAAATACTTCAAGTTGAAATCCAAAATGCTTTAAACAAAAACAAAGCACCCAAAAAAGCACTTGAAGATGCTCAAGCTAAAATAGATGAAACTATTGAAAACTATGGTGGAAAATTCTAATATAAATTATCAGGCCGGATTTTATCCGGCCTGATAATTACACAATAACAGCCTGAAGAGGGGAATAATTGTGAAGATCGGTTATCTAAATAAGTATAAGTCAAATAAATCGGCATTTTTTTTCATATTACCTTCAATTATTTTGATATCAGCGATAGTGATATATCCTCTCATTTATTCTGTATTCATAAGTTTTTATGATTATAATGTTTTCGATAAAGTCCCGCCATTTGTAGGGCTTGGAAATTATAAAGAAATATTTTCCAGTAAATATTTTTGGCAATCTATTGGAAGAACCATGTATTTTACTGTTGTTTCGGTTTTTCTTGAATTGTTTTTCGGTTTTTTAATAGCTCTTCTCCTAAACAAAGAGTTTAAAGGAAGGGCAATTTTAAGGACTTTGGTTATACTTCCATGGGCACTTCCAACTGTTGTCAATGGTGTACTATGGACATGGATATATGATCCAAATTATGGTGTCTTAAATGTGCTTTTAAAAAATTTAGGGTTAATTTCAAAATATAAAAACTGGCTCGGAACGCCTCTTAGCGCAATGAATTCTGTAATAATAGCAGACGTATGGAAAAACACGTCTTTTATAGCAATTGTTTTACTGGCAGCAATGCAGTCTATACCAAAAGATTATTATGAAGCTGCACTTATAGATGGTGCAAATAAGCTAAAAATTATCACACACATAACGCTGCCGCTCTTAAGACCAGCAATGCTAGTTGCTCTAGTAATAAGGACAATGGAGGCCTTTAAGGTTTTTGACATAATATATATCATGACTAAAGGTGGGCCTGCTAATGGGACACAGGTTATTTCATACTACACTTATGCAGCATCATTTAATTTTCATAAGTTTGGATATGGCGCCGCCTTATCTTGCATAGTTTCAGTAATCATCATGCTGCTTGCACTAATGTATGTCAAGATTCTGTATAAAAAGGTTTAAATATTAATTATATAAATGATGTTTGAAAGTGGTGTGAATCTTATGAAAGAGAAGACATCGGAAAAAATTATTACATATGTCTTGGCAATCCTCCTTGCCATCGTGATACTTGCTCCATTCTATTGGCTAGTGATATCATCCATATCTTCTAAAGCTGATTTGCTTTCAACTCCAATAAATTTTTTTCCAAAAAAAATATATACAGAAAACTTTAAAAAGATATTTACTGGCGGTTTGAATATAAGTGGTGGAGAAGTCCCGCCTTTTGGAACTGCACTTAAAAACAGCATTGTGGTTGCGGGATTAACTTCTATTGTGTGTATGATCGTGGGAAGTCTTGCAGGTTATGCTTTTGCCAGAATGAGGTTTTTCTTGGATAACCAGCTTTTTGTATTGATAATTGCTATCAGGATGTTGCCTGAAATAGCCACAATAATCCCATTGTATTTCATAATGAAAAGTCTGAATCTCATTAACACTATAACATGCCTTGTGCTGGTCTATACATCATTTACACTACCTTTTGTCATTTGGATGATGGAAAGTTATTTTGAAACTATTCCAATTGAGATAGAAGATGCTGCTGCCATAGATGGATTAAATAGGTTTGGCATTTTTACCAGAATCATGCTGCCTCTTTCACTTCCCGGTATAGTGACAACTTTAATCTTTACATTCCTCACAGCATGGGACGAATTCCTATTCGCACTTATCATGACTTCAACATATCAGTCCAAGACATTGACTGTTGCAATATCAGAGTTTACTACAAGGCATATGATCGACTATGGTTTGATGATGACAGGGGGCCTATTGGCAGCACTGCCTCCAATGCTTATTGCCCTTGTATTGCAAAAATACATCATCAGTGGTCTAACTTCCGGAGCAATCAAAGGTTGATAAAAATAAAAGAGCGGGATGATGTTAGAAATGATTAAAAATACTTTAGAAATCCGCAAGGTGAATACAAAACGCATTATTGATTATTTAAGACATGTAAAATACGATACCAAAAAAAACATTGCAGAAGATTTGAGTCTCAGTTTTGCAACAGTTTCAACTATATGCAATGAACTTGCAAAGTATAAAGTGCTCAAAAAACAAAATATACTCAAATCTGAAGGTGGTAGAATACCTCTGGCCTTGAGCATAGATGAAAATTCCTGGATTTCTGTCGGAATCGATTTGACTGTCACAAATCAAATAAATTTAGGTGTTATGAACTTAAAAAATAATATCATACATACAGAACAGATTTCCTACAACAACGGAAAGAAAATAGACTACATCTTAAGCACGATAACTGATAAGGTAAGAGAAATAGATGAAAAATATACAGACTCCTCCATATCCGGTATTGGAATTTCAATTCCCGGCATATATGACAATAAGAGTGGCATGATACTAAATTCTACCATACCACTTTTTGAAGAGGTCAAATTAAAGGAGGAACTTGAAGCTACTTTGCCCTTTGATTTTTATATAGAAAACGAATCAAATCTTTTGGTTAAAGCGGTTGTGCAAATAGACCAAAAGATTAAAGAAGAGAAAATGGATGTTATTTACCTGTTTATAGGTGAAGGCTTGGGAGTAGGCATAGTTTCAGGAGGAGAAATACTAACAGGTTCTCGGGGAATGGGTGCTGAAATTGGCCATATGCCTATTGGATCTGAAGAAACTATTTGCAGTTGCGGCAATACCGGATGTGCGGAAAACGAATTGAGTTTCAAGGGTTTTTTAAGGAAATATTATGGTGAAGATAGAAAATTTACCTTGAACGATTGGAATGCCTTTGTCAAAGACGTTAAAAGCGGCAAAGACCATGCGCTTAATGTCATCAAAGAAGAGGCTTGCCTACTGGGAAAGGTTATATCTGTAATGATAAACCTTTTTGATCCACAAATATTATTTATAGGTGGCATTATTGACGAAATTTATGATTATATTTACCCTTATACCTTGGAAGAAGCCAAAAAAAGGGTTTTGCTTTCAAACTACAGAGATATAAATATAAAGAAGACAATAGATAAAGATAAATTGATTTTCATCGGATGTAACCAGCTCGTCTTTGAAAATTGGATTATTTAATTAAATGGAGGAAGTTATGAGGTCCGGTACTTTTGAAATGATTGAGCTAATTAAAAAAAATTCAAGTGTATTAGGGAAAAAAAGAATAACGATTGGTTTTGATGGATATGTAGATGAGATTGTAAGACCTGTTAAACTCAAGGAAATTGGCAATATAAGCTACTATAATACTATAGCTGAATTTTCCCATAGGATTATGAACTCAAAAGATAGTGCATGTGAGATAGAAATAATCCCTGATATGATAAAGCTTGGAGGAAATGCTCCCCTTATGGCAAATGCCACTGCCAATTTAGGCATAAAAACAAGTGTAATCGGTGCTTTCGGGTTTCCTCAATTAAACCCGTATTTTAAAGAGCTGGCCGAAAAACTTGACTTATATTCTATTGCAGACCCTGCCAAGACAAATGCCTTGGAATTTCACGACGGAAAAATCATGTTTGGCAATAATGATAATCTCAATAAGGTCAATTGGGAAAATATAAAGAGTATAATCGGCATCGAAAGGCTGACATCACTTATAGAAGAAAGCCATATCTTTTCTGCGGTTAATTGGAGTTCACTGTATCATCTTGATGGCATATTGAAGGGCATAAAACAAGATATAGTTGATAAAAGCAAATCTCTTTCGCCTGATGTAAACTATGCATTTTTTGATTTGGCTGACCCAACAAAGCGAAGTAGCAGCGAGATAGATGCCGGCTTAAATATAATGTGTTCTTTTAGAAATAAATACCGATTGGTATTCTCCTTTAACGAAAATGAAGCCAAGAGAATTAACCGATACTATTTTGATGACACAGACGACATATTTCGCATTGCAGAAAATCTATATGGCCTTTTAAACCCACATATATTGATCTTGCGACCAAATCAGTTTGCAATCCTATTGGAGGATGGCAAAATCACCACAACAGACGGTTTCCATGTAGAAAAGCCCCGGCTTTCCACTGGCGGAGGAGATAATTTCGATGCCGGTTTTTGCACCGGGCTGCTCTTGGGCCTGCCAAGTGAGACTAGCCTTTACATGGCAAGGGCATGTGCATCTTATTATATAAAATACGGAAATAGCCCATCACTAACGGAATTATTAAATTATATGGAAAATGAGTAAACATATAGAGAGCCTCCGAAAAAGTTACGTTTTTCGGAGGCTCTCTTAAATAGTTCATCTTGCTATCCTATTGCACTTTTAGTTATACTATTTTTTTCTATTAAAACAGCAAACAGCCCTATAAACATTATTATTGCACCAATTATAGAGTTCGTACTTGGTATTTCACCAAGCATTAGATATCCGAGTATTATCCCCCCGGTAATCTCCTGAGTAATAATAAGGTTAGCGTAAGTTGGGTGTATATACCGTATTCCTGCATTATAGAGAGTGTGGCCAATGGTCGTGGGCAGAAGGCCCAATAGGATTAAAACCGCCCACTGTTTTACAGAAAGTGAAAAGGTGAGTTCTTTTGCTGCAAAGGGAAGAGAAAAAAGCGCAGCTAAAAGATAGACCCAAAAGACATATTTTAATAAGTGATAATTATCTTTTTCCCTTCTACCTGCAATTGAATATAATGCTAAACAAAAGGCAGACATTACAGCCATTACATCTCCCAATACCATTCGGCGAGTTAAGTTTGGTTCAAAACCGGCAAGAATCACTATGCCAAAAATCACTATAAATATCCCTATATACTTATACTTAGGTATTTGTTCTTTTAAATAATAGGCACTTATTATGGTCGTCATGATTGGAGCGGTATAGACCAAGCACAAGGCATGGGCAAAAGTCGTGTGATTAATAGAGCCGTTGTATAGTATAAAATGCAAAGATGTTATAAGGCCGTATAAAATAAATTTGGGAATATCTCTTCTTTTCAGTGTCATATCTATCTTAAAATATCTTGATATTAAATATATAAAACCTGACCCAAATAGAAGTCTGAAAAAGGCAATTTGCCCAGATGATAGGTCTTTGGCTATCCTTGTAAGCACTGGACTTGTTGATACAAATAACGTCCCAATACACGTCAATATGATACCACGTCTATAAGTTTTCATTATGCTTCACCTTTTATAAATATTTGAATGCCTTTTTGGTGTTTATTTATAATAATACCTGCGTAGGCTAAATACATCAATCTAAATTAAAACATCATTCCACTATGAAATCTTTCTTAATTCCATATTTTTTAATTTTATTGTGCAGTGTTTGTCTCGGAACTTTTAATAGGCGGGCAGCTTCGGCATAGTTGCCTTTGCCCTTTATAATAGCCTTTAGTATTAAGTTTTTTTCGAAATTTTCAACTGCTTCATTTAGCGGTGGAAGTTCACTAATTCCATTATAGTTCGGGGTTTGACGATTTCGAATTTGATAAAAATGGCCATTGTTTCTGGCGTGTAAATCTTTTAAGCTGATTGTATCCCCTTCCATAAAATTCATTATGCTCTCAATTGTAGATTTCAGCTCTCGCACATTTCCAGGCCAAGAGTATCCTAAAAAAATGTCCATTACTTCAGGTGTAACTTGTTTTACGTTTTTGTTTAATTTCTCATTATATTGTTTTATAAAAAACTCTATAAGCACCGGTATATCTTGCTTTCTCTCTCTTAATGGAGGAATTACCATAGGTATTACATTTAATCTATAATAAAGGTCATCTCTTAAGAGTTTCTTTTCAACAGCTTCTTGAGGACTTATATTTGTAGAAGAGATTATGCGCACATCTACAACCAAAGTTTTTTCTCCACCTAGCCTTCTTACAACGCCATCCTGTAAAACCCTTAATAATTTTGCCTGAAGCTCTATATCCATAGAATTTATCTCGTCTAGGAATAATGTCCCTCCATTCGCCAATTCAAAAAGCCCGGGCTTGTTTTTAGCCCCAGTAAAGCTTCCCTCTGTTGTGCCAAAGATGATGCC
>DUTQ01000246.1 GCA_012841995.1 Thermoanaerobacterales bacterium
TAAAATTATCGATAATATAAACATAAACCAAAGTCTTAAGGATATTTTCAAAATAATAAATACTACACACTACAGAACAAAATGTTCAAAATACATTACCAATTAATACAAATTAAAACGAAAAAGAATAAGGTGGTGATGATAACAAAATACAAATAATCAAACAACTAAATAACAACAAAACATAAATAACTTTAGCCCGGGTTTTGGCGGAAAAAATATGCGTGCCAAAGCCCCCGGGTTCAAGCAATTCTTATCACTATCATACTATATCAAGTTCAACAAATCAATAAATTCATTTATCAGGTTGCTCAATTACCTCATATGGGTAATACCCCTGTATAACAAAAGCGATTGGAAGTGGTGCGTATGATTTAGTAACTTTGATGATTTTTTAATTAAGAGGGTGAGCAGAATTTGGGAAAATGACGGAATATATAAAAGAATAAGAAACGACAAATTACGAAATAGAATAACTACGCCTGAAAAAGCTGTAGATTTTATTAAGGATGGAATGGTTATCGGAACTAGCGGATTTACTTTATCAGGGTATCCTAAAGCCATACCCCTTGAATTAGCCAAAAAAAATATGAAAACCTATGAAAAAGTAAAAATCAGTTTATTAACAGGTGCATCAGTTGGGAATGAACTAGATGGAGTCTTGGCGCAAACAGGTGCAATAACTAGAAGGTATCCATTTCAATCAAATTCATATATGAGGAATGAAATAAATAGTGGCACTATAATGTATCACGATATACATTTAGGTTGCTTTCCACAACAGGTGCGTTGCGGATTTTTTGGACATGTTGATTTAGCGATAATAGAGGCAATAGCTATAACTGAAGATGGCTATATAATCCCAAGTACATCAGTTGGGGCAACCCCCACTTTTACAGATAAAGCCGATGCTATTATAGTAGAAATTAATACCGGCGTGCCCTTGCAGTTAGAGGGCATTCATGACATCTACCAACCTTTTGAACCACCCAATTGTCAAGTCATACCAATCATCAGACCTGAAGATAGAATAGGGACACATTTCATACCTATTAATCCAGAAAAAATAAAGGCAATAGTAATAACAGATGCAAAAGATAATATGCGAAGTTTTAGCCAAGATAATCTTACTGACAAGATCAAAGAGCATTTGGTTGAATTTTTGAAAAGTGAAGTTAAACGCAAAAGATTACCCCCGAATCTATATCCAATACAATCAGGAGTTGGCAACACAGCAAATGCGGTTATGGCAGGATTGGCAGATTCTGATTTTGAAAACATGTATGTTTATTCAGAAGTAATACATGATTCAATTTTGGATTTAATGGAGAAAGATAAAGTTAATACTGCCTCTGCGACATCATTGACTTTTTCACAAAAGGGCTGGAAGAAGTTTTACGGTAGCGAAAAGTTTATTGATAAAATCATTTTAAGGCCTCAAGATGTTAGCAATAATCCCGAAATCATAAGGAGATTAAGATGTATAGCCATTAATACCGCCATAGAGATGGATATATACGGGAATGTAAATTCGACGCATTTAATAGGGACAAAGATGATGAATGGAATAGGTGGGTCGGGCGATTTTGCCAGAAACGCTTATCTTTCAATTTTTATTAGTAAATCCACGGCAAAAAACGATTGTGTATCCTGTATTGTGCCTATGGTTTCACATGTTGATCATACTGAACATGATGTGCATGTCATTATAACAGAGCATGGTGTTGCTGATTTGAGGGGGTTAGCTCCGAGAGAACGAGCGCCACTCATAATTGAAAAATGTGCCGATCCGGATTACAGGCCTATGTTATGGAATTACTACATAAGGGCTATGCGCAATGGCAACCATACGCCACATCTTATGGATGAAGCCTTATCGTGGCATGTAAGATATCTTGAAACTGGGTCAATGAAACAGTGATAAATATATTTTAAAAGGAGTAGTGAAAATGGGAAACAAATCACAAGAACAGCCAATCTTATTTGAAGATGATGTAAAAGTAGGTATTGCTGGCTATGTATCATTGATTTTTGCTATTTTATTTTTCTCTGGTCTTTTTCAAAAGGCACCTGGAGCATGGAGTGCTTTCGATTTTACAAATTTATGTGGTAATTTTGGCTCTCTCGGTGAATTAGCTGATGGGGCGGGGGAGCTTGCGTCAAATTTCAGAGGAATTGGAGGTGTTGGTGCTAAAGATGGTTTTCTTTTTGCTTTGACATTGTTTCCAGGGGTCATTTTTGCTTTAGGTGTTGTAAAAGTTGTTGAATACTACGGAGGATTGAGAGCAGCACAGAGGTTGCTGACTCCGCTTTTACGGCCACTTATGGGCATTCCAGGTATTACGGGCCTTACTTTAATTGCAAGCCTGCAGTCTACAGATGCCGGAGGTTCTATGACTAAAGCTTTAAGAGAAAATAATTTAATAACCGAAAAAGAAAAGACAATTTTTTGTGCTTTTCAATTCTCGGCAGGTGCTACCATTACCAACTACTTTTCTTCGGGTGCGGCCTTGTTTCCTATGATGGAAGGCACTTTGTTGATTATTCCATTGATTGTAATGTTTGTATGTAAAGTTTTAGGGGCTAATTTAATGCGCATATATTTAAATAAGGTAGCAATGGAGGATGAGTAAAAATGGGTGAAAATACTAAGAAGAACAAAACAGCAATTGAAGCATTTATTGAAGGTGCAAGGAACGGTTATCACACAAGTATGAACTTTATGACTCCAAATGTGGTGTTTGCATTTGTTTTGATACAGGTATTAAAACTTACAGGGTTGCTAGATATAATTGGTAAGATTTTTTCACCTGTTATGGGTATTTTCGGGTTACCGGGAGTTGCAGCAACGGTACTAATATCTGCATGGCTTTCAACAGGTGGCGGAATTGGCGCAGCGGCAAGCCTTTATGCTGCGGGAAGTCTTACTGGACCGCATATATCGATTTTACTTCCTGCTATCATTTTGATGGGTTCTCAAATTCAATATATGGGTCGACTTTTGGGTGTCGCTGAAGTAAAGACAAAGTATTACCCACATCTGTTTGGTATTTGTATATTAAATGCTCTTATTGCGATGCTTGTCATGAACGCTGTTGTGAGAAGCGGAGTTTTTTAGTATTGTGATTTTTTTAAATAAAGTTAATTTTAAAAAATAAAAGTAGGAGGAAAAAAATGACACAAAGATGTAAATTAATAAAATGTGGAAAGATGTATGATGGAATACATGATGAATTACAGGATAATATGGAAATATTGATAGAGGGGAACAGAATTACAGGTGTTGGCAAGAATCTTAACTGCCCTACAGATACTGAAATAATAGATTTGACTAATACAACAGTTACTCCTGGCTTGATTGATGCACATGTTCATCTGCAGCATTTTGATTGGAGAGAAAGACCGAAAGAAATTGTCTATGGTTCTCCTTCTTGGAAGGCAATGGCATTTTTATATAATGCGAGGAAAGGCTTGCGCAGAGGGTTTACAACAATGAGACATGTAGGAAGTGCTACATTTGATGACTATGGCGGAATAAGCGCAAAGCGGCTTATAAATTTAGGTTATTTCGAAGGTGCAAGATTAGTTGTACTTCCGTATTACCATTGTGCAGTTGGTAGTCATGGAGACCATAGTCAACTGATTGCATCAAATCCTCCACTATCAAAAGCATATGCTGCAATGTCACCTACACAGGGCAGTGGAGTTGATTTTTTTAGAAACTCAGTAAGAGAACAAGTAAAATATGGAGCTGACTTTATAAAAATAATGGCTACAGGTGGATTTTCAACTCCTAATGATACACCTGATGACCAACAGCTAAGTGATGAAGAAATGCAAGCAATAATCGAAACAGCACATCAATTAAACAAAAAAGTTACAGCACATGTATATGGGGCTGATTTGATGAAGAAACTCATACTTATGGGCATAGATGGAATGGAACATGGTTCACTAATAACTGAAGAAGTAGTAAGAATGATGGAAGAGAGAAACGTATATTTAGTCCCTACATTTTGTCCATATGATGAAATAATTCGTTTGGATGAGGAAAACTTGGCGAAGAAAACACCGGAATTTCAAGCTAAATTGAGAGAATATGCTGAAAGACTGATAGCGGGCCGGAAAACAATAGTAAACAGTAAAATCAAATTGGGATATGGAACAGATTTTGTATCAGTACATAATAGCTATGATTGTGGCTATGAGTACTCTTCTTGGATGTTAAGTGGCATGGATCCTTTTAGAGCGTTAAAAGCTGCTACCTCCGTAAATGCAGAAATATTAGAAATGCCCGATATTGGGAAAATAGAAGTAGGTAAACTTGCCGACATTGCAGCTTGGGAAAGAGATTTATTAACTGATGACAAAGCATTACTTGATTGCGCATTTGTTATGAAAGATGGAGTTGTTTACCCCACCGAAAAAACCGAGTAGATGGCAAGTGAGACGGCAGACATGACTCGATTCTTAATGACATTTCTTAAAGCCCCGGTTCGAACCGGGGCTTTTACCATCACTCTACTTTTTAAATATTAAATATGCTATAATATGTATGTGAAGAAATTACTAAATATTGTGTCTAAATACTTAAGGGAGGGTCTTGAAAAGTGAAATTACTTACATTATTTGGAAGTCCGAGAACAAAAGGTAATACTGCTGCGCTTTTAAATTCCTTTTTAGAAGGGGTTAAAGGTAAGGAAGGGGTGGAAGTTGAGCTAATAAATTTGAATAAAAAAGACATAAAGCCTTGTCAGGGTTGTGAATCATGCCGAAAACCCCCATACTTGGAGTGTATTATCAATGATGACATACAGGATTTACATAAAAAAGTAATTGAAACAGATATATTGGTTTTTGCCACTCCCGTATATTGGTGGAATATAAGTGCTCAGCTGAAACTGTTTATTGATAGGCTGTATGCTCTGGCTGGAGAAGAAGGCAATTATAAATGTTTACACGGCAAAAAAATCGTTATTTTGATGACATATCAGGGCAGTGACCCCAACTCAGGTGCGAAACTGGTGGTTGATGCTTTTAAAGATATAGCCGAATATCTTAAAATGGACATTGTAGGTGTGCTCGGAGTATGTTCACAAGTTCCCGTAAAAGAAAATCAAGATGCTCTTAATAAAGCCTTTAAGTTGGGAGAACAAGTTATTGAGCAGTGATTTCTCACACGACGAGGTTTTCAGGGAGTAAAAAAAAGTTAAACAGGCTGTCCTTTAGGGCAGCTTGCTTTATTTTGAACGAAGTGACAAAAAAATAGCCAATTTTATATAGCAAAATTTGTCAATTTGCATATGGTTTTTGATGTATATATTTGATAAAATAAAAATAGATAGAAAAGTCCAAAAAGTTGGAGGTATCATATGAAAATAATAGTTGCACCAGATTCTTTCAAAAGCAGTATGAGTGCTATTTCGGCTGCAAATGCTATAGAACGAGGTATTAAAAAAGCTGGAGATTTTTATAACACAAATTACGATGTAATAAAGGTTCCCATGGCCGATGGAGGGGAAGGGACTGTTGATGCTGTCATCAACAGTATAGGTGGCCGCAAAATTTATACCGAAGTATTAGATCCATTAGGTAGAAAAATAAATTCTTTTTTCGGAATTTTAGGAAAAGAGACGGCTATTATCGAGATGGCTGCGTCATCAGGCCTTCATCTCTTGTCTGATAAGGAAAAAAATCCCATGGAAACTACCACATATGGTACAGGTCAGTTGATTAAAAGGGCATTAGATGAGGGATGTAAACATATTATTATCGGTTTGGGAGGTAGTGCTACCAATGACGGCGGAGTTGGTATGGCCCAAGCGTTAGGGATTAAATTTCTGGATAATGAAGGTAGAGAAATAGGCTTTGGAGGACAAAACCTAAAACACATCAAAAGTATTGATATATCGGGACTAGATAAGAGAATAGATGATGTTAAAATTACTGTAGCCTCTGATGTGAAAAACCCACTGTGTGGCCCTCAAGGTGCTTCAGCGGTTTATGGGCCTCAAAAGGGGGCAACACCAGAAATGATTAAAATTCTGGATGATAATTTAAAGCACTTAACTGAAATTATAAAAAAAGATTTAAAAAAAGATATAAGGAATATTCCTGGGGCTGGAGCAGCAGGAGGATTAGGGGCTGCTTTAATAGCTTTTTTAGATGCCAATATCCGGTCGGGAATAGAAATAATAATGGAGCTTTCAAATTTTGAACAACAAGTAGAAAACTGTGATGTGGTAATAACCGGAGAAGGCTCTACAGATTATCAGACAATGTTTGGAAAGGTGCCTTACGGAGTAGGTCAAGTTGCCAAAAAATATAACAAACCATTGATATGCATCTCCGGTTCTTTAAAAGAAGGATATGAGAGTCTGTATGATGAAGGGGTTACAGCGCTTTTTAGCATATCCCCAGGCCCCATATCCCTAAAAGATTCCATAGAAAGGGGTGATGAATTACTAGAAAGAGTATCAGAAAATGTTATGAGAATATTTTTTTTGAGAGGTGATGTTTAATGACACCAGAGCAGTTTGAAGCTGCTAAGACGGTGATGGTTCAAGGTCCGATGCTTCTTGTTATAGTTGCATTATCTATAATTTTTATTATTTATGCTACAGCAAAACTTAAAATACATCCATTTTTAGCATTGCTTTTTTCAGCATATATCGTAGGTTTTCTTACTAGAATGCCAATACAATATATTGGAAACATTATATCACAAGGTTTTGGCGGTATAATGACAAATATAGGTCTTGTGATAGTATTTGGCACCATAATTGGAACGATTATGGAAAGATCCGGTGCAGCGATAAAAATGGCAGAAGTAGTCTTAAATATCGTAGGTATAAAACGTTCACCGTTGGCTATGAATATTATCGGGTACATAGTGAGTATTCCAGTATTTTGTGATTCAGGGTATGTAATTTTGACACCACTCAACAAGGCACTTTCAAAGAGATCAGAGATTCCAATGGCTACCATGGCTATAGCTTTATCTACTGGGCTTTATGCAACACATACACTAGTTCCTCCTACGCCCGGGCCTATTGCTGCAGCTGGAAATATTGGTGCTGACCTAGGCCTTGTTATATTAATCGGCCTTGTCATCTCCATACCTACAGCTTTAGTTGGCCTATGGTGGGCATTTAAAGCAGGAAAAAATATAGAATCGGAGATGGATAAGACTGCTTTAGATTATGAAGAGTTAAAAAAACAATTTGATAAGCTGCCCAGTGCAGGGAGAGCATTTGCACCTATTGTTGTACCTATAATTTTAATAGCTTTAGCATCAATAGTTAAATTCAAAAATTATACTGGTGGAGTTGGCAATTTTATTCTTTTCTTAGGTGCTCCAGTAAATGCATTGATGATAGGTGTATTATTAGCTATGAGTTTAATGCCAAAATTTGATGAAGAAACTTTAACCGATTGGATCGGAAAGGGACTTTTAGATGCAGCAAATATTCTATTAATAACAGGTGCCGGAGGCTCATTAGGAACTATTATTTCCAATACGCCCATTGCGGATTTCATTAAAACATTAGCAGGTGGGAATATAGCAGGGGGTCCATTTATTTTACTGCTCCCCTTTGCAATTTCAGCTCTACTAAAGACAGCTCAAGGATCGTCCACTGTAGCACTTGTTACTACTTCGAGCTTGATCGCTCCACTTCTTGCTGAAATGGGTTTGGTATCTCCAATGGATCTTGCTCTTACAGTTATGGCTATTGGAGCAGGAGCTATGACGGTATCTCACGTAAATGATAGCTATTTTTGGGTTGTAACACAGTTTTCTGGATTATCTGTTACTAATGCTTATAAAGCTCAAACTATTGGAACACTTTTGGAAGGCTTGGTTAGTATAATAATTGCTATAATATTTTTTGCTATTTTCCACTGATAGTATAGAAACGGATAATATCCGCTCTATAATGCTATAAAGCAAATATTTTAGTTATATATAATTTCATACTAAAACAAAAGATAGGGAGCGCTTAGAGTTTTGTAAAAGTGCTCTCTATCTTTTTCAAACCCATTATTTTAAAAGGAAAATATACTTTTTTGTTGAAATACTAGATTAGGTATTAATTAACAGCTAATCACATTCTTATTACATAAGGAGAGATCTTCTATGGACATTACTCATGAATATGCCCAAGATATTGTTGATAAAACTATGAAGATCCTGGGTAAAAACATAAATATTATGAATAGCAAGGGCATAATAGTGGGTAGTGGTGATAAAAAAAGGATAAGTAATTATCACCAAGGAGCTGAGAAAGTTATAAAATCTGGAAAGCCATTAGAGATTAGTTCAGATGATGTGCAGGGATTAGAAGGTTCAAAGCCAGGGGTAAATTTGCCGATATATTTAAACGAGAAATTAGTAGGAGTTGTAGGGATAACTGGAGAACCTGAAGAAGTGAGGCCTTTTGGGCAGCTTCTAAAGATGTCGGTAGAAACAATGCTAACACAGGCCTTTTTAGCAGAGCAGCTTAACATGGAAAGAAATGCCAAGGAATTCTTTGTGGATGATATAATCAGTGGTAAGTTTGAGAGCATGGATAGATTACTTAGTCGAGGAAAAGTCCTTGGCTATGATATGAACCTAAAACGAGTCAGCCTTGTTCTGCGCTTGTATGATTTTAAAGAAGATTGCTTAAGAAAAGTAGATGATGACGACCAGTACATACACCTTCAACGACGGCGAGAATTAGCTTTAAGGGCTATTAGAAACTGTTTTTTTGATCCCCAAAATCTCATTAGTTATAAGGGTAGTGATGATATTGTAATATTATATAAAATAGACAGTTCAAATTATGTAGATTTCAAGAACGAGATAATTGAGGATGTGAAAATACTAGAAAAAGAGATGAAACGCCTAAAATTAGGTTTCTGTATTGGTATAGGCAGCTTATATTCTGGGTTTGATGGTCTCAAAAAGTCCTATAAAGAAGCTGTTATGGCGATTAAAATAAGGGAAGTAACCAATGGGAAACACAAAAGAAACTGTTTAGTATTTGCTTGGGAATTATGTTTGGAGATGTTGATTTACAGTGTGCCTGAAAGTATCGCTGAAACATATAAAAAGCAGGTTATTACTAAGAACTCTTACAAAAATTTTATAAGCAACCGTAAGCTTGTTTCTACTTTAAAAATTTTTTTCGAAAGTAATTTAAATACCAGCTGTGCTGCTAAATTGTTGAACATAACCAGGAACACCATAAATAATCGATTGGAAAAAATAAAGGAACTAACGGGGTTAGATCCAAAAAATTTTGATGATGCTGTACGATTAAAAATACTTATGTTAATGAAATAAAATGTAAGAGACATTTTGTGAAACATAATTTAACTTTCCATATCATATGATGGATATTGTAGAAATTAGTGATGAAGTGGGAGGTGAATTATTGAAAAAGGCGTTAAGGAATAAGTTGATTTTCATGCTTATTGTTTTTATTTTGTTTTCAAATATGGTGACTGCCACAGCAAATACGGGTAAAGAGATTGTAATAAACATTCCAAGTTTGACTTTAAAGCTCTATGAGAATGGGCAAATAATACGATCTTATCCTATTGCAGCGGGAAAAAGCATTAAGCAAACACCTATTGGAGAGTTTAAGGTTATAAGTAAGATAAAGTATCCAACATGGAGCCCAAAAGGAAGGAAACCTGTGCCACCTGGGCCTGCAAATCCGCTGGGAACTCGTTGGATAGGCTTTAAAGACGGATACGGTATACACGGCAACAATAATCCTTCTTCGATCGGAAATTTTGTATCATCAGGCTGTATTAGGATGCGCAATAAAGATGTGGAAGAGTTATATGAAAAAGTAAGTATAGGAACACCTGTTAAGATTACCTATGATATATGTTCTATTTCCCATATAAAAGATATACCTTGTGTTACAGTCTACAAGGATATTTACAGAATATATTCAAATAACCAGGGGAAATTGCTGTTACCCCTTCGACCACTTTGTGAACTTTACGACATTGCTCTATCATGGGAAAAGACCACAGGTAAGGTCCTAATAAATGAAAGGCCTGTAAAGCCAGTTATTAAAAACGGAAGGTCATATATGCCCATTGATGAAGTGGTAGAGGCCTTTGGTATGAGCTGTGAAAGACAGAATGATGTAACAAATTTATATAAATTATCTGTCTGGGTGCAGGGAGCTGAACTTGATGATAAACGAGTGATTGATGGCAATGTTTATCTACCCACTAGAAAGGTGGGAGAGATGTTGGGATATAATGTTTTATGGGATACAGGTTTTATTTTTCTTAATGACACTCCAATCCAAGGAAAAAACATTGGGGGAGTTTTCTACAGCCCTGTAGATGAATTTGTGAAGGTTTTAAATGTAAATCTTGAATGGTCCCCAAATATGACTGAACTTTATATTGAAAAGTAAAAATCTAATGACATAAATCCCGGATTTTCCGGATTTTTTTATTATAGGAAGGTTTTTAAGACTTTTTGGTGAAATAATAGTAAACGAGGTGAAGAAGATGGAAAAACTACTTTTGATAGATGGAAATAGCTTGTTGCACAGGGCTTTTCACGCATTGCCGCTTTTAAGTACATCTAAAGGGGTATATACTAATGCAGTGTACGGTTTTACAAATATGTTGTTTAGGCTATTGCAAGAGGAAGAGCCTGATTATATAGCTATAGCTTTTGATAAGAAAGGGCCTACTTTTAGGCATAAAGAATATGCGGCATATAAGGCTACACGGCCTGAAACTCGACCTGAACTTATCGGACAATTTGGCTTATTGAAGGATGTATTAA
>DUTQ01000247.1 GCA_012841995.1 Thermoanaerobacterales bacterium
ATAGGGGGATTCGAACCCCCGTTACCGCCGTGAGAGGGCGGCGTCCTGAACCCCTAGACGATATGGCCATATTTGGCTGCGGGACCAGGATTCGAACCTGGACAACATGATCCAGAGTCATGCGTGCTACCATTACACAATCCCGCAAAACGATAAAACATATACTACATCAGTGTTACATGCTTTATCAAGTGGGTAAAAACCATATACCTTTATTAACCGCAATTAATATAATAAAGTATTCTACAAAAATAGTCAAGTAGTTTATCACATCTTTGTAGTTATTATATGATAATGTCATGTTAAACTTATTGTTTAGATCTTCTGTCAGTACAGCCATTTTTTATCTTTCGACAAAATTCGGGCGGTGCCAGGCACCTTGCATTTAAAACTTGCAAATGTATAATGATAATAAGTAAAGTTTTAGCAGAGCCTTGAAATTTCATTTTTAGGAGGTATCTTATTGGCAACTGAAGTTTTGGCAAGAGGTGAAACTTTTGCAGTTCTAGTGGGTTTAATGACTTTTGATCAAGATGAGAACACGCTAGAAGAACTGGAGTTTTTAGCCCAAACTGCTGGGGTGCAAGTAGCGGAAAAGGTAGTTCAAAAGAGGCAGACGGTTGACGTGGCTTTTTATATAGGTAAAGGTAAAGCCTATGAAATTGCTGATATTGCAAAGGCACACCAGGCAAATGCCGTTATCTTTGATGATGAATTATCTCCTGTACAAATAAGAAACCTGGAAAATGTCATCGGTGCACAAATCATAGACAGGACAACACTAATTTTAGATATCTTTGCCCAAAGAGCCATGTCCCAGGAAGGTCAGATTCAGGTTGAGTTGGCACAACTAAAATACATGCTCCCTAGACTTACTGGTAAGGGTATTGAACTTTCAAGAGAAGGTGGCGGCATAGGAACTAGGGGCCCTGGAGAAACAAAATTAGAAACTGACAGACGACACATAAGGCGGAGGATTAGTCGATTAAAAACTGAGCTGGAAAAAGTTCGAAAAAATCGCAAAGTGCTACGAGAATCCCGCGAATTTCCCGTAGTAAGCCTTGTAGGGTACACAAATGCAGGTAAATCTACTTTAATGAACGCTTTAACCGATGCAAAAGTATCAAATTACAACCGTTTATTCGATACTTTAGACACAACCGTCCGAGGCATGGTTCTCCCTGATGAAAGAACAATACTTTTATCTGATACAGTTGGATTTATCCGCAAGCTCCCCCATGATATAATCGAGGCATTTAAAGCTACTTTGGAAGAGGTGACCGAAAGCGACCTTATTATACACGTGGCCGATGCTTCAAGTCCAAATTTAGACATTGAGATATCAACAGTAAAGTCGGTTTTGAAACAAATTGGTGCTGACAACAAGCCAACTATATTAGCTGTAAATAAAATAGATAAAATCCCACAAGGAGAGCTCTTGTTCAGGGGGCCAGATGTTGTCCCTATTTCTGCACAATATGGAATAAATCTTGCTTCTCTTGTGAGCAAAATATCTGAAATGCTCCCATCTAATAGAGTAGGTGTTAGCCTCCTTATTCCATATGAAATGTCACACTTGATAGACCTCATTTATGAAACCAGCCTTGTAGAAAAAAGTGAATTCAAACCTGAAGGCATTCAAATAGAGGGCATGATAGATAATATAACACTTGAAAAGATACGTAAAGACGTCCAGATTTATCCAATATAAAATTGATCTTTAAGGAAACAAGAGAACCGTCCCCGCGCTTCAGGAGAACCGTCCGGGACCAGTGAAAAACTAGCCTTTTTTGACCGAGATTTTCAATAAAATTATTAAAAACCAAAATTCACTTCAAAAATTATGATTCTTTCAA
>DUTQ01000248.1 GCA_012841995.1 Thermoanaerobacterales bacterium
GTAATGTTTAAAGATATTTGGGAAGTAGAAGCTTTGTATAAAAAATTAAATGCTGCTAATAAAGAACTAAATTTATACAAAGAACGGTTGAAAAAGATAAACGGGGAATATTTTGCTCTAGATAAAATTATTGGAGAAAGCAAGGAAATAAAACAGCTAAAAAAGGTAGTATCACAAGTTGCCAATACAGATTCTACAATTTTAATTACAGGAGAAAGTGGAACTGGTAAAGAGGTTTTTGCTAATGCTATACACGAGATTAGTGATAGAAGAGATAATAATTTTATAAAAATCAATTGTGCTGCCATTCCTGAAAACATATTAGAATCCGAATTATTTGGATATGAAGAAGGAGCTTTTACAGGCGCAAAAAGAGGTGGAAAAGCAGGGAAATTTGAATTAGCCCATGGAGGAACTATACTTTTAGATGAAATTGGGGATATGAGCTTAAACATGCAAGCCAAGATTTTAAGAGTTCTACAGGAAAAAGAAGTTATGCGCGTTGGAGGATATAAGGCAAATAAAATTGATGTCAGAATTATTGCAGCAACAAACCAAAATTTACAAGAAAAGATAAAAAAGGGGGAATTTAGGGAAGATTTATATTTTAGATTAAATGTAGTAAATTTGAATTTACCAGCTCTTCGAGAAAGGCCTGATGATATAAAAACGCTTTGTGATTATTTTATTACAATTTATAATAAAAAATTTGGTATCTATGTTGAACAAATAGAAGATGATGCATTACAGCATATGATCAAATATCCATGGCCCGGCAACGTAAGGGAATTAAGAAACGCCATAGAAAGGGCCTACAATTTTGTTAATGGTAATACGATAAAAACCGAACATTTACCCAGTAAAATAATAAATCAACAGATGTTTTCTCGTGTTGGTGATTTAAATAAAATCCTTGATGACGTTGAAAGACGATCAATATTAGAGGCATTAGAAACCACTAAAGGCAATAAAAGCAGAGCTGCTAAAATATTAGGGATAAATAGATCTGGTCTTTATCAAAAACTTAAAAAACATGGTATTCCGACAAATTTCTAAAAAAAAAGTGTTTAAAAAGCCAACAGTGTCATTTTTATAGACACTGTTGGCTTTTTTATGTCAGCGTAATGAAGTCCATTATAGTTTAAGCAACACAACGTATACAAATATAACACAATATACAAAATAATACTATAATAACGTCAATTATGAGTGGCATGAATTTTGCATTAATGTATAGTAGCTGGTAAAAAAATGATATTAACAAGGGAGGGATTTTAAATGTAAACGAGTAGAATTCTAAATTTTGATTATTACAAATAACAAATTGAATTGAAAATTGAAGGGAGACAAAAAAATGTATGATTTTTTAATGCCTTCTGTTAACTTTATGGGTCCTGATGCAGTAAAAGTGATAGGTGAAAGGTGTAAATTACTGGGAGGAAAAAAAGCGCTGATAGTAACAGACCCAGGTATGATTAAAACTGGTATTACTGATGAGGTAATAGGATATATAGAAGAAGCTGGCTTGAAAACAGTTATTTTTGATGGTGTTGAGCCAAATCCTAAAGATAAAAATGTTATGGCAGGTTTAAAGGTTTTTAAAGATGAGAATTGCGACATGATAGTTACTGTCGGAGGGGGTAGTTCCCATGATTGCGGTAAAGGAATAGGGATTATGGCAACTCACCCAGGAAATATCTATGACTATGCGGGAATCGAAACCTTGACAGAAGATTTACCTCCTGTCGTATGCGTTAATACCACCGCAGGTACGGCAAGTGAAGTTACGCGACACTGTGTCATAACTAATACTGACCTCAACGTAAAATTTGTTGTAGTAAGTTGTAAAAATACACCTAAACTTTCAATTAACGATCCGAAGCTGATGGTGAAAAAGCCTACAGGTTTAACTGCTGCAACAGGTATGGATGCTTTAACACATGCGGTTGAGTCATATATTTCCGTAGGAGCGAATCCTGTAACAGATGCTTGTGCCATTCAAGCAATAAAGATTATATCAAAATATTTACGAATGGCGGTTGCTAATGGCGAGAATCTAGAAGCACGAGAGAACATGGCATATGCTTCTCTATTAGCAGGAATGGCCTTTAATAATGCTGGACTTGGCTATGTTCACGCAATGGCCCACCAATTAGGCGGCTTTTACGACCTTGCTCATGGTGTAGCTAACGCCATATTGTTGCCACATGTTGAGCGCTACAATATGATTTCAAACTTAGAGAAGTTTGCAGATATAGCAGTAGCTATGGGTGAAAATATTGAAGGATTATCTATGAGACAGGCTGCGGAAAAAGCTATCGATGCTATAACACAATTATCAAAAGATATCGGAATACCCGCTGGTTTATCAGAATTCAATATAAAACCTGATAGTTTTGAGAAAATGGCTAAATATGCCCTTAAAGATGGCAATGCAGTATGCAATCCAATTAAAGGTACAGAAAAAGATATAGTGAAGCTGTTTGAGGCAGCAATGTAATAAATTTTCATTCTATCTTTCTATAGAAAATACGATATATTGTTTTATCAAATTATACTTATTGTAATAAAATCAGTAGTTTAAGGCAAGGTTTAGTAGTTGAGCAATTTATATTGACTGAAAAAACAATAAGTGATTTTCATCAAACATGATGGATTCATATAAAATATTTGGAAAGGTGTGGTATATTTAAATGAAGTTGAAAA
>DUTQ01000249.1 GCA_012841995.1 Thermoanaerobacterales bacterium
AAAACATTGTCAGAATTACAAGAGATGTGAGTTCTCCTATCGAAAGAGCTGTGATTGCACCTCGGGTTTTTCCCTCTATATTAAAAAGTAAGATACTTTCTTTTACAGATAAAAAAAAACAAATGTTGTAATATTATCTATGAGTATAGAACATACTAGAGGGTATGTTTGTTGAATGCCCAGGAAAAATCCGTTAATAATTGACGAAAAGCCTATAAGAATTGCAGTCGGTAGTATTAAAATAAAAAGCTTTGACCTTAAAAATACTGATAGTAAAGTAAAGAGTATTATTCCAAATATAAAAAAGCATATTATCAAAAGCATTGCTGATGTCATTACATTTTTTACATCCATATTCTTTTCACGCATATTAGCTTCAGCTACCAGCTTAGAAATGGCGGAAGGCACACCTGCTGTCATCAATGTTATTGCAACTTGTAAAAAGGAAAGAGCCTGCTCGTACAATCCCATTCCCACAGGGCCTATGGTATTAGCAAGGTACAATCTATAAAAAAATCCTATTGTTGCTGCAATATAATGAGCAACTGCAAGATAAATTGTGTTTTTTGCAAAAGCGCCCATTTTCACCGCTCGCTTTTCTATTGAAACTATATATATATACTTATTCAGTTTTGCTAACGATTTATGCATATCAAGGGGACGGTTCTTGTGATATATCACATATGGAGTGAACGGTTCTGATGATATATTATACAAGATATGGTATAATGAGGGAAAATGAAAGAGTGGGGTAGATGCCGAGAAGACCTAGGGAGAAAAGCGAAACCGGAATATATCACGTAATTGTACGAGGAATAAACCGTCAAGATATATTTAGTGATGACAATGATTATCAAAGGTATTTGGAAACGTTAGACCGGACAAAGAATATAAGTGGCTATGGAATATATGCATACTGTTTAATGAATAATCATGTTCACTTGTTAGTGAAAGAAACTAAAGAAGATATTGGGCAGGTAATGAAACGAATAGGAACTAGCTATGCACACTGGTATAATTCAAAACACGATCGCTCTGGTCATGTATTCCAAGGTAGGTATAAAAGTGAATGTGTGGAAGATGATGCGTATTTAATGACTGTTATCCGCTATATTCACAATAATCCGGTAAAAGCAGGTATTGTCCAAAAGCCGGATCAATATCAATGGAGTAGCTATAAGACATATTGCACTGGTAAAAAGGATTTATATGGTTTGATTGAACCATCCATTGTTTTAAAACTATTTTCTGAAGATAAGGAAGCGGCTATTAAACAATTTCGTCAATTTTCACTGGAAAAGAGTGACGATACATGCCTTGAAGACGAAACGCCTATCAGGATAAGTGATAAACAAATGACAGCAAAAATAAAGGAGATACTTAAAGGAAATGATATTAGTGATTTACAGCAGATGGAAAGAGTAAAGCGAGATGCAGTTCTTCACCGGGCAAAAAAAATTAAGGGAACTAGTATAAGACAAATAGCAAGGATAACAGGTATAGGTTACAATATTATTTATAGGGCGTAAAGTATATCACGGGGACG
>DUTQ01000035.1 GCA_012841995.1 Thermoanaerobacterales bacterium
TACAGTGGTTGTAGTTGGAGATGAAAACGGACACGTAGGAGTTGGAACTTTAACATTTTACGACCCTGAAACTGGATATTACGGTGCATTAGGCCATATTATCTCTGATGCAGATACAGGTAAAGTTATTGAAGTTGGTCGAGGTGAGATTATTAGGGCAAAGATTACATCGATATCTCATGGTAAAAAAAACCAACCAGGTGAAAAAAAGGGTGTTTTTATAAACGAACAACAAACAATGGGAAACATCACTGCAAACACTCCATTTGGAATCTTTGGCAAAACCTATTATGAACTAAATAACCCATATTATTCTACATTACCTATAGCACCAGTATCACAAGTCCATGAGGGTAAGGCAAAAATACTTACCGTTGTTAAAGACGAAAAAATCCAGCAATATGATATCGAAATTCAAAAAATCACACAACAATCATTTCCTAATAGTAAAGGAATGATAATAAAAATTACTGATTCTGATTTGTTAGATAAAACTGGGGGGATTGTTCAAGGCATGAGTGGAAGTCCAATTATCCAGGATGAATGTTTAATAGGTGCAGTAACCCATGTATTTGTTAATGATCCAACAAAAGGCTACGGTGTTTTTGCTGAATGGATGATGGATCAAATCGAAGAAGTCAAAAATCATAGAACTTTGGTTAATTATTAAAATCTAAAAACATTATATGGTATAAAAGGAGGATAATCCCACGATTTGTCGAATATAGTATAAACTATATTATTAAGGGGGGCTTTCATTTGGAAGAAGCGAGTAAAATAAAATTATTGATTGCAGATGATAACAAAGAATTTTGCAGCCTATTGTGTGAGTTTTTTAAAGAACAAGATGATATTGAAGTACTCGGTGTTGCCTATGACGGGGTAGAAGCATTAGAGAAAGTCGAAGAACTTTGTCCAGATGTAATAATTTTGGATTTAATTATGCCTAATCTTGATGGCTTAGGAGTAATTGAAAAACTATCTATAAGTGATAAAAAACCCAAAATTATTGTTCTTTCTGCTGTAGGACAAGATAAAATTACCCAAAAGGCCATTAGTCTAGGCGCAGATTATTATATCGTAAAACCTTTTGACTTAAACATCCTAATAAATCGAATTAAAGAAATGATGGATAGTACACATTTTGTTATTACAAAACAGAAAAGCTCAAACTCTATTAATCCTGAAAATAAAAAAAGAGATCTAGAGATAGAAATTACAAACATAATACATGAAATAGGAATTCCTGCACATATTAAAGGTTATTTTTACTTAAGAGAGGCTATATATATGGTGATTAATGATGTAGAACTCCTTTCTGCGGTAACTAAAGTATTGTACCCTAGTATTGCAAATAAATTTAACACTACTCCTAGTCGAGTTGAACGAGCTATACGACACGCCATTGAGGTTGCCTGGAATAGAGGATGTATAGATACAATAAATGATCTTTTTGGTTATACTATTCCAAGAGATAAGGGCAAACCAACTAATTCGGAATTTATTGCTATGATTGCAGATAAATTGAGAATGGAGTTAAAAGTAAGTTGATTTTGATTCAAGCTAGTCGAATTACAATATAAGAGCGCGTTTAAACGCGCTCTTATATTGTAATAATATTAATTTATTTCTACCGCAATCATTTCTTTTACTGTTTTGTATATTTGGGAATTGTATCTTAAAAATTCAAGTACATCCTTTACTGTTCCTGAAACAAAAAAACCATTTTTTAAAACTATATATTTAATCTTTACCACCTCTTCAACTTGTCTTAAAATAGTATATGTAAAACTTAAATAAATTATGATTATTGGGAGATGAAATAATGGATTTTGTTGAAACCACATTAAATTCAAAAAAGATTTTTACAGGAAAGATTTTAAGCTTACGAGTAGACGAAGTTAAGCTTCCCAATGGAAATATATCGAAACGCGAAATAGTAGAACATCCGGGTGCTGTTGCTATTGTGGCAATAAATGAAAACATGGAAGTATTAATGGTCAAACAGTATAGGAAACCTACAGAAAGCACTTTGCTTGAAATACCTGCAGGTAAATTAGAGAAAGGTGAAACAGCGGATATATGCGCTCAGAGGGAGTTAATGGAGGAAGTGGGTTTTAGAGCATTAGATATGAAATTTTTAGCAAAGTTTTATACCACACCTGGTTTTTCTAATGAATTACTATATCTTTTTTTAGGGCAAAAGCTTGAAAAGAAATCTAAAAAAGCTGATGATGATGAAAATATACAGGTGGAGAAGATACCCTTTTTGGAAGCAGTTAAGATGGCTTACGATGGCAAGTTTCTAGATGCCAAGACGATTATTGGGTTAACATTAGCATATCATCAAATAAAGGAAAAGATTTAATGGAGTTTTTTGCTGACCTACATGTACATATAGGCAGTGCGAAAGGCAGACCTGTAAAAATAACAGCTTCCAGACGCCTGAATATAATAAATATAATAAAAACATGTATCGAAGAAAAGGGTATAAATATAGTAGGTATAATAGATTGTGCTTCACGACCTGTGATTGAAGAAATACAGGAGTATATAGATAAAAGCCATTTAATAGAACTTGAGAATGGTGGTTTATCCTATCAAGGTAAATTAACTATTATTTTGGGAGCAGAAGTTGAAACGACTGAACAAGAAGGTGCTGCTCATAGTTTGGCGTTTTTCCCATATATTAATCAAATCAAAATA
>DUTQ01000250.1 GCA_012841995.1 Thermoanaerobacterales bacterium
TATTTAGTGCTGGCTCAGATAAACAGCATAAACGGATAAAGGATATGATTGAACAAAGCGGAAGGCATATACCATTAATAATTTCAAATAATAGAAAACTGTGCTGTGGTGAGGGAATATGTGGAAGTTGTGAAACGCTCATTGATGGAAAGCAAGTCCATTTATGTAAGCTCCAATTAAATGGAATTAGTGTTTTGGAGGGTTGAGAAAATGACAAGAGTAATAGTAACTGGAGGAGGATGGGCAGGTTGTGCTGCTGCCTTAGCTGCGAGAAAGGCTGGAGCAGAAGCTATTATTTATGAAAAGACTGATATGCTTTTAGGCTGTGGTTTAGCTGGCGGAATTATGAGAAACAATGGCAGGTTTACAGCGGCCGAAGAAGCTATAGCATTGGGAGCGGGAGAATTGTTTAGAATTGCAGATACTGCTGCAAGGCACAAGAATGTAAATTTTCCAGGTCATAATCATGCTACATTATATGATGCAACAAAAATTGAACCAATAGTAAGAAGGTACTTAATAGATATTGGAATAGAGATTAATTTTATGAGTAGGGTTGTCGATATTAATAAAAAGGGCGATGCTATTGAAGAAATTATATTAGCAGATGATACAAAGATAGAAGGCGATGTATTTATAGAGACAACCGGTTCCTCTGGGCCGATGGGTAACTGTTTAAAATATGGAAACGGATGTTGTATGTGTGTCCAGCGATGTCCTGCTTTTGGGCCAAGGGTTAGCTTGAGCAACAAAGCTGGCGCTAAAGATTTGATTGGCAAGCGTACAAAAGAAATATATGGAGCTATGAGTGGGTCATGTAAATTAAATAAAGATACATTGGGGCCGGCAATACGAGAAGAATTAGATGAAAAAGGTGTTGTTGTAGTAAGTATTCCAGAAAAATTGATTAAAAAAGAAAAGCTCTCTATGAAAGTATGTCAGCAGTATGCATTAGATGATTATGCGCAAAATATAGTCCTACTCGATACAGGTTATGCCAAACTCATGACTCCATTCTTTTCGTTGGCCGATATTAGAACAATAGAAGGTTTTGAAAATGTTCGGTTTGAAGACCCGTATGCTGGTGGCAAGGGCAATTCTATCAGGTACATGTCAATGGCTCCACGAAATAATTATATGCAGGTAATAGGTGTTGAAAACCTTTTCTGCGCAGGTGAAAAATCGGGGCCCTTTGTGGGGCATACGGAAGCTATATGCACAGGAATATTAGCAGGACACAACAGTGTAAGAAAGGCCTTGGGAATTAAACTTTTGTCTTTACCATCTGATTTGGTTATTGGTGATATCATATCATTTGTAAATGATCAATTAAAAACAGATGAAGGACTTCACAAAAGATTTACTTTTGCAGGTTCAACTTACTTTGGAAGGATGAAACAGCTGGGGTTTTATGAGACATCGCCGGATACAATTAAAATGAAAGTCGAGAGATTGGGTTTAAGCGGTGTTTTTAATCAAAACCTTGTAAATAGTTAATCATTTATGTCACTAATCTATACTTGATTCCAGTGTAGAAAATAACTCAGGTGACGATGGCGACAACTCTACCAAAAGTAAGACTTATTATGCGAAGCATGGCATAAGAACAACAAGGGTCTTATTTAAAGAGAACACTTGCCTCCATATTCACCTTATAGGGGTTTTTTACACTGGAATCATGTTTGATTTCGATCTAGAAACTTGCATGAGGTGCCGTTATCTTTATTGGAGTTATTTTCTATACAGAAATCATACTTGGATAAGCCAAGCGGTAATGATAAAATAATAACAAAAGATAGGTTTAATGGATGTTGTACTTAAAAGTTTACTGGCGGGGGTCATTTTATGTCTAAAATTTTAATAGTGGAAGATGAAAAGCCTATACGGGAATTTATTGCTATAAATCTCAAAAGGGAAAAATATGAAGTTGTTGAGGCAGTTTCGGGAGAAGAAGCATTGTCATTGCTGAAAGATGAAGAGGTAGACTTGGTGATACTTGATATTATGTTGCCAGGGATAGATGGCTACGAAGTTTGTCGGAACATTAGGGAAAACCTTCCAGATACGGCTATCATAATGGTCACTGCTAAAAGTCAAGATATGGACAAGGTTATTGGGCTAGAATTAGGCGCTGATGATTATGTTATAAAACCATTTAATACTTATGAATTGATCGCAAGGATTAGGTCTGTTTTGCGGCGCACAAAGAAAACATCAGCTTTAAAATCCCAGACCATAATTGATGGCAGCCTTAAAATAAATCCTGTATCACAAATGGTATACAAAAATGGCAATGTTGTTGAGCTGACACCTAAGGAATTTGGCCTTCTTTTAACCTTGGCAAAAAGCCCGGGAGAAGTTTTTGAACGCAATCGCTTGCTTGATATAGTCTGGGATGAAGAATATTTTGGGGATACAAAAACAGTTGATGTTCATATAAGAAGGCTGAGGGAAAAGATTGAGGATAACCCATCACAGCCGGTTTATATTGAAACGGTTTGGGGTGTCGGTTATAGGTGGAGGCTTAAATAGGTATGACTATAAATATTAGAAAAAGGCTTATCGGGACTTATCTTTTGATTATACTTTTGACTGTTGCCAGCTTTGAATTTGCCTTAATTTGGGGAATAAAGAATTATTATATAGGAAGTGTTGCTGATAATCTCAAGAATCAGGTTGAACTCGTGAGTAGTTTTTATAACAATTTTTTGGATTCGGGCGATATTTTCAGCAATTCGAAAGAGATAATAGATATATTCTCAAGCAGGTCTTTTCAATTGCAAATTACTGATAAAAGGGCAAGGGTTATTGTGGATTCTTTAGAAGCAACAAATGATGAAGTCTTGGATTATGAAGAAATACAAATGGCTTTAGCAGGACAAGAAGGGGAATACAAGGGTGTAGATCGAATTTCAGGTGAGAGAATAATTTCTTATACGGCACCTCTAAAACATGATGACATAATAGTAGGCTGTGTGCGCTTCACTTCATCTCTTGAGATGACATATAAGGTTATTAATGATTTGGTTAAATACATTTTAATATTTGGGATAGCCTTGATTGTAGTCGTTTTTGTTGTTAGCTTTTTCATTGCTCAAACAATTGTGAGTCCTGTTGAAGAGATAACAAAGACGGCTGACCAGATGGCCAAGGGTAATTTGACTGTGAGAAATAAGATATCAAACAAAGATGAAATTGGTTTGCTTGCAGTGTGTTTAAACAATATGGCTGAACAGCTTCAAAACAGTGAGGCAATGAAAAATGAATTTATTTCTTCTATAAGCCATGAGTTGAGGACACCACTTACTTCTATCAAAGGCTGGGCTCAAACATTGAAGGGAACCCCAATGAACGAGACAGAGCAAATGCAATATGGTCTTGACATAATTGTAGATGAATCCGACCGCCTTTCAGATATGGTGCAGGATTTGCTTGATTTCTCCCGGCTGCAGTCTGCAAGGCTTAAGATACACCCAGAGCCTACAGATATTAATGCTTTGATTTTACAGACTTATGAACAGATGAAACAGAGGGCCTTAAAGCAACAAGTGAATATGACGATTGAGCTTCCTCGTGAAGCGAAAAAAATAAATGCCGATGCAAGGCGTGTAAAACAAATCCTAATAAACATCATAGATAATGCTTTAAAATTTACCCCATCAGGAGGAGAAATCTTTATAAGCGGACAGGAGCAAGAGATTGATAATAAAAAGTATTATGTTATTAAGATAAGCGATACTGGCTGTGGCATACCAAAAGAGGAATTATCGCTAATCAAAAATAGATTTTATAAAAGTAAGCAAAATACTACTGATAAAGGTACAGGCTTGGGCCTAGCCATATGTGATGAGTTGGTAAAACTTCATGGGGGAACAATGAAAATCACAAGTGAAGTCAATAAGGGGACTATAGTTTATATAAGCTTACCATTATAGCATCTATCCAAATTTAAGGTTCATAAAACAGAACTTTGTTATTCTAAAGCTTGGGTCATTTGTTATTCTAAAGCTTGGGTCAAATGTAGCAGAGACAGCCTACAGGCCACAGGTTTTTTAATCAGGACACCGAATTTACATGCAGGTCCTTGATTAGGGACAGCCAAGCTTTAGAATAACAGATCTTGTTTTGGGAGATGTATTGTTATTTTTACTTCATAAGAGTTTTTACACAGAAATCAACATTATTTAGTTTCCTCAAAGATATTAAGCGGGCTTAGTGCTTTGTTAATCTCATTCTTTATTTTTTCAAGCCCATGCTTTGTCTTTGATTCACATCTTACAATTAACTCCGGACCGGTATTAGAACACCTGACAAGCCCCCAGCCTTCCGGGAAAATTACACGTGCACCGTCAACTTCAATCATGGGCAGTTTATCCCTAAAATATTTCTTTACAGATTCAACTTTTTCAAGTTTTTCGTCATCAGGGCAAGCTACTCTGATTTCAGGTGTTGAATAGTATTTGGGAACATCTGATAGCAGTTCAGAAAGTTTTTTATCAGTTTTAGAAAGTATCCTAAAAAGCCTTGCGGCTGCATAAAGTGCATCATCAAAACCGTAATATTCGTCAGCAAAGAACATATGGCCAGACATTTCTCCGGTGAATACCGCGTCGATTTCTCTCATTTTGGCCTTTATGAGAGAATGACCAGTCTTAAAGAACATTGGCTTTCCGCCTAGCTTTTCAATCTCTTCGTAAAGTGCTTGAGAGCATTTAACCTCAACTATACATGTGGTTCCTGGGTATTTTGGCAGTATTTCGCGCCAGAATAAAATCATAAGCATATCCCCGAAGATGATATTTCCTTTATCATCTACAACGCCTATACGGTCACCATCACCGTCGAATCCAACACCAACATCAAGGTTTTTATCCAAAACTAGATTTTTTAGATCCAATAGGTTTTCAGGCTTTACAGGATCTGGAAAGTGATTAGGGAAACTCGGATCAGAGTCACAGTATATAGGATAAACATCTACACCCAGTTTTTCAAAGAGTTCTGGTGCAAAAAGAGATGCAGTCCCATTGCCACAATCTATACCTACCCTCAATTTTTTATCCAATTTTATTTTTTTACATATCATGTCTATGTAGTTTTGGGTTGGGTCTTTATAAAATAGATTTCCACTGCCTGAAGCAAACTCATTTTTTTCCATCATTGCTTTAAGCTCTTGGATTTGTTCTCCATATATGGTTCCAGGCCCAAAACCAATCTTAAACCCGTTAAATTGAGCCGGATTGTGGCTTGCTGTAACAATTATTCCGGGGTTTATATCATAAAGTATTCGCGAATAGTAAAATATAGGCGTTATAACAGTTCCCAAGTCTATAACATTACACCCGGTAGAAAGCAGACCATCAGTCAGAGCTTTTTTAAGAGATGGTGAAGAAATACGATTATCGCTACCAACAATAACCTTTGTTTCACCTTGTTGAAGTGAAAATGTTCCAAAAGCCAACCCTAAGGTTTTTGCAAAATCCTCATCAATCTCCTTCCCGACGACACCTCTAATATCGTATTGCCGGAAAACATTTGGATTTATAACTGTCACCGAAACACCTCCATAATTTTATTAATTTTATTTTAACCATAGTTTAGAATTAATATCAGAAATGGCTAATAGTTTAGTTTGGCTTAAAACAATATGTTACTCACAAAATATTACATTAGTGTGAAAATTATACCATATACAACATATAAATAACAAGCAAAAGACTCATCTAATTATCGTCATAATATTATATTAGTGATATAATTATTTTTATCTAGTATTTGACTGCTTACTTTCTAAAATCAGTTTATTAGCAGTATTAAAATTGGGAAGAAATTATTATATATACTATTTGAGGAAAGAGGACAGATTGACATGAAGGTGGTAGTTTTTGCTGGCGGGGATTTGGGAGATTTTATACAAATTGAAAAATATACAAAAGATGCAGCACTTGTGATATGTGCAGATAGTGGAGTGCGCCACGCTTTTCGCATGAATATCATTCCAGATATAATTGTTGGAGATATGGATTCTGCCTCTGTAGAAGACATTAAAAAAATTGAAGCTCTTGGTATTGAAAAATACACTTTTTCGGCTGAAAAGGATTTTACAGATACGGAACTGGCTTTAAGGCTTGCCTTAAAAAAAGGTGCACGACAAGTTGTATTGTTTGGAGGCTTGGGCAGTAGGCCTGATCACAGTTTGGCAAATATATTTTTAATGGTATTGTTTAAAAAACAAGGTATGGATGTTAAACTGGTTGGCGGAAATTGGGAAATGTCTTTGATAGATAATAAAAAGCAATTTGGTGGCAAAAAAGGGGATATCCTTTCCCTCATACCGATAACCCCGGAAGTAACCGGAATAAGAACCGAAGGTTTATATTATCCGCTAATCGATGAAACCATTTCTATGGGGCCTGCGCGGGGAATCAGCAATGTATTTATGGGTGATTCGGCAACGGTGACAATACAAAGCGGGTTATTACTAGCGATAAAGCTTGATGGCAGCAAAATAGATTAAATAAAGCATTTTTGAGTTTACCACGCCTTAAGCCTTTTGCCGGCACTATATGTGTAATTGCCGTTTTTATATACTGCCCACTCGGAAGTGGATATAAATACTCCGGTTTCGCGATTACCCCTTATTTCAGGGTATGTGCCACCGGTTGAGCCTATTACTGTGCAGTGAGTAGCCATTGACAGCAGTTGAGAGAAGGAACCCCCAATATTACATCCAAAAATGCGAATCTCGCAGTTGGGTGAAAAGACAATTTCTCCATTTTCCACCCTAGTCGCCATGTCTTTGATATAGGCGGCTTGTTTTGTATCATGGGGCCCAGGTTCGTCATAAAAACCACTCCAGTTTGTCATAATGATGCCCCTGGGATAAGAGTGGCTGAATATCTTTAACATTCGAATGGTACCTTGATTTTTTGAAAGGCTTGTCAGCATTTCCAGAAACTCCTGACCGTTTTTGGTCTTTATCACTATATTTTTTGTCATTTCAGCCCGATGGTCAAAAGCCTCCTCTGCTCCATAACCATGAGCCGAAACAGATACGGAAACCTCTCGTGCCATAAAAGCCACCCCTATAATGAAATTATGAAAACTATAAGTAAATTAAACAAACTTTACACTATATAATTATATTCGTTAAAAAGTTTTTTGTGATACTTCAATTTTCAATTCCATACTTTCACAAAACAAAAAAAGGTTAAAGCTATAGACACAGGTATCTAAAAACTGATACACTATGGAATAAGTAGAAATTATTTTATTAGAAGAGTGAGGGGAATTTTTGCAAAATGAATAAACAAAAAAAGTTTATAGCTATGGTAATAGCGGTGTTATTGGTAACAATCTCAATTATCACTGCTTGTGATGCAGGTGCATTATCAGGTAAACAAAATAATGTAGTTGCTCGTGTAAATAACGAAGTCATTACAAAAGATGAATTATATGACTTGTTAGTCCAAGAAAATGGTGAGCAAGCGCTGAACTCATTAATTGCAAACAAAATTGTTGAGCTAGAGGCTAAAAGTCAAGATATTAAGGTTACAGATGAAGATGTACAAAAGGAAATAGATAAAATAATAGAACAATCCGGAGGCAAAGAAGCGTTTGAACAATTTCTTCAAATGTATGGCTACACATTAGACGATATAAAAGAGAATATTAAGATGAATTTAAATGTCAAAAAATTGCTTGAGCCTGAAATAAAAATAGAAGAAGATGATATGAAATCTTATTTTGAAGCAAATAAGGAAAAATTTGATGAGAAAGAACAGGTAAAGGCCAGCCATATTTTGGTTGACAGTGAGGAAAAAGCAAAAGAAGTTAAGGAAAAACTAACGGCTGGTGAGGATTTTGCTAAATTGGCAAAGGAATACTCCATAGATACCAGTAACAAGGAAAAAGGTGGAGAACTAGGGTTTTTTGCAAGGGGAGCAATGGTAAAGGAATTTGAGGATGTAGCTTTTTCATTAAAGGCAGGACAAATTAGCAATCCAGTTAAAACAGAGTATGGATACCATATAATTAAAGTAGAAGATAGGAAACAAGCAAAAGAGGCAACATATGAAGAAAGCAAAGATAAAATAAAAGAAATTCTTTTTGCCGAAAAACTGCCGGCTACTTATAATACCTGGCTTCAAGATAAATTCGACAAATATGAAATAGAAATTCTTTTAAAAGAATAAAGATATAATCCAAAAAAAGGTCATTGACATATGACAACATGTCATGTAATATCACTACATGACATGTTGTCATATTTTATTTTAATAAATGTTAAACGGAGTGGTAGAAATGCCTAAGCAAACCTTTTTTAATTTACCGGAAGATAAGAAAGAAAAAATAATAGCCGCAGCTCGAAAGGAGTTTTCAAGGGTATCTTTATATGAAGCATCTATTTCGAACATCATAAAAGATGCAGATATATCGAGAGGGAGTTTTTATCAGTATTTCGAGAATAAAGAGGATGCCTTTTTCCTGGTTTTAGAAGATTTAATAAATATCAATGAGAAGAAATTCAAGGATATTTTGAAGGAAACACAGGGGGATTTGATAAAGTCTTTTGTTATATTTTATGAATACTTACTTCAATTCTTCACGTGCGAAAAAAATAAAAACTTTTTTAAGAATGCATTTTTAAATATGAGTCATAGGATAGAGCAGACTATGACTTCAGGGTTAAAGAAAAAAAACAACAGTGAAAAATTCAAAGGAATTATTAAGTTGATCGATATATCAAAGTTAAACATTAAAATCAATGAAGACATTCATACTATATTTCGGGTACTTGTGCCATTGACTACAAGCAATATAGTTGAGAGTTTTGCAAAACAATTATCCTTTGAGAAATCGGTAGAATCCTATAAAAAACAGCTAGATATAATCAAGAACGGAATTTATAAAAATTAATTTTTAATCTTAAAACTAAATGGGGTAGATATTATGTTTAAATTAGCTAAACACTTGAAACCTTTTGTAGGTCTAATCATCATAGCTATACTTCTCCTTTTTGTACAGGCAATGGCGGATTTGGCCCTCCCAGACTATATGTCTAATATTGTAAATGAGGGCATACAGCAAGGCGGAATAGAAAGTGCTGTGCCTGAAGCAATAAGAGAAAGTCAAATGAATAAGCTGATTATCTTTATGAGTGAAAATCAAAAAAATAAAATCATGGAAAGTTATGACTTAATTAATAAATCAAGTAAAGATTATGATAGATATATAAAACAATATCCACATCTCTCTCAAGAGCCTGTTTATGTTTTAAAAGATATTAAACAGTCTACAATAAATGAATTGAATCCTATTATGGGTAAAGCCATATTAACTGTTTCAGCTATTGAAAAGATGCAAAATGAGGCAAAGGGTGGTTTCATCAATTTAGATGGCAAAAAAATTCCAGCTGAATCAGATTTGTTTAGTTTACTCAAAAATTTACCTGAAGATCAAAAAACTCAAATCAATGAAGAGATAAATAAAAAATTTACTACATTAGGAGATAAGATGATTGTTCAAGCTTCAGCCAGCATTATTAAAGCTGAATATGAAGCATTGGGAATGGATACAGATGAGATACAAAATAGGTATATTGTCAATACAGGAATGACAATGTTGGTTATTTCAATTATAAGTGCCGTTTGTATAATCGGAGTTGGATTTTTAGGTTCCAGAATAGGAGCAGGGTTATCCCGCAATTTACGCAGAGAAGTATTTTCTAGGGTACAGAGCTTTTCTAAAGTGGAGATGGATAAATTCTCTACCGCTTCACTTATAACAAGGACGACTAATGATATAACACAGATTCAAATGCTTACTATAATTATGATAAGAATGGTTTTCTTTGCACCTATTATGGGTTTCGGTGGGATAATAAGAGCTATTGACAAAAGTCCATCGATGTCGTGGATAATAGCTGTTTCCGTAATAGCTCTTTTAATTTTAATAACAGTTGGGTTTTTTATTGTATTACCTAAATTTAAGATAATCCAAAAACTTGTAGACAGACTTAATTTGATAACTCGAGAGCATTTATCGGGAATGATGGTCATAAGAGCATTTAACAATCAAAATTTTGAGCAAAAGAGATTTGATGAGGCCAATAGGGAGCTTACAAGTAATAATCTCTTTGTCAACCGCATTATGGCTACTATGTTTCCTACCATGACACTTATAATGAATGGCATAACATTACTAATAGTTTGGGTAGGGGCACATCATATTGCGAATTCAAGTTTACAAGTAGGTGATATGATGGCTTTTATTCAATATGCAATGCAGATAATATTTTCATTTTTGATGATGTCGCTTATGTTTATTATGATACCTAGGGCATCCGTTGCGGCACAGCGTATTGCTGAAGTCCTGGATACTGAGACTGAAATTACTGACCCAGAAAACCCCAAAGATTTTAGTAAAGATTTAAGGGGAGTTGTGGAGTTTAGGAATGTCTTTTTTAAGCATCATGGCGCTGAAAAATATTTATTAAAAAATATTAACTTTACAGCACTGCCGGGTCAAACCACAGCTATTATCGGGTCTACCGGGGCGGGCAAAAGTACATTGGTCAATTTAATTCCACGGTTTTATGATGTAACTTGCGGTCAAGTTCTTGTAGACGGCGTTGATGTTAGAGAAATTACACAGCATGAGCTTAGAAACAAAATCGGTTATGTTCCACAGCAAAGTTCTTTGTTTAGTGGAACTATTGAATCGAATCTTAAATATGCCAATAAAAACGCCTCAAATGAAGAATTAATAGAAGCTATAGAAATCGCACAAGCCATGGAATTTGTGAAAGAAAAACCCAAAGGCTTGGCAAGCGAGATATCCCAAGGGGGAGCAAATGTATCAGGAGGGCAAAAGCAGAGATTATCCATTGCCCGTGCTCTGGTAAAAAAACCTGATATCTATATATTTGATGATAGTTTTTCCGCTCTTGATTTTAAGACAGATGCAGCCCTGAGAAAAGCATTAAATGAAAAAACCAAATCAAGCACAATTATAATGGTTGCACAGCGTATTTCCACCATAATAAAAGCTGAACAGATAATAGTTCTTGATGAAGGAAGTATAGTAGGTAAAGGCACTCATGAACAACTCATGAAAAACTGTAAAACCTATCAGGAGATTGCATTATCACAGCTTTCAGAGGAGGAATTGGCATGAGTGAAGACCAAAACAAATCGAAAGATATTCGCACTGCAGGCGTGCGACGTAAAGGCATGGGTCATGGTGCCGGCCCCAGAGGTATGTTAATGGGCGGTCAAAAAGCCCGGGATTTCAAGGGAACAATGAAAAAAATAATAAACCATCTAAGTGTTTATAAAATATCATTATTTATTGTATTGGTATTTGCA
>DUTQ01000251.1 GCA_012841995.1 Thermoanaerobacterales bacterium
ATCCCCATGATAAATGCCAACTCTCGCTGTGTCTTTTTCTTATTTTTTGATGCTTTCTCATTTTGTTTGACCAAATTTTCCAGCTCTTGGCGATCGGTGTAGGTTAGGTGTTTCCCTTTTCTCCTTCTTCTGATACAATATACTTGGCTCATGGCTCCTCCTGATATATGTTTTTGACTTACACCTAACATTGTATCAGAGAGCCTTGAGCTTTTATTTCATTTAATTATACAAGTCGCCAATGGATTGTCAAGCAAAGAGTGCCATTTTTGAAGGAATGGCACTCTTTAAGCTTTTTATTTTATTCAATATCTATTTTTCTGCCTTGTGGTTTGCTGGGGCTTATTTTTGGCATTATAACTTGTAACACCCCGTTTTCAAATTTTGCGCTGATTTTTTCACCATTTACATTTTCGGGAACACTAATTGTTCTGGAAAAACTGCCCCGGCGCCGTTCTTTGTGTATATAATTCTCTCCGCTTTCTTCAGTTGTTTCGCTATGTTCTGCAGATATTGTAAGATTGTGGTCATCGTAAACTATTTCTATCGAGTTCTTATCACAACCAGGCAGATCGGCTTCTAAAATATACTCGTTTTCAGTTTCCTTTAGATCAGCTCTAAATGATTGATAATTGAACATGTCAAAAAAGTCATCAACATCAAAGTTGAAGTCAAAAAACCCAGGCAATAAACCTTTACGTCTCCATGGAACAATACCTTTACCGCGCATAAGATTACCTCCTTTGGTGTATATTACCTTTTGAATATATTATAGCACAAAGGTCAGGGAAGGTCAACATCTTGCATTTAAAATTTTACATTTAAAAAAAGGTTTTTTGGAAGGAATATAGAAATATATATCTATTGGAAGAAATATATTCAATGAGTAGTGTGCGCCATTTTGAAAATAAAATTCAAATTTTTTTGAGGTGAATTAGTGGAAATAGGCATTGATATTATAGAGATAAACCGTATTAAAAAGGCCTGTGAAAGAAAAAGCTTTTCAAGGCGTGTTTTTACCTATGATGAACTTGAACAAATAAAAAACAAGGCAAGCGTTTATTCTCACCTTGCGGGAAAGTTTGCTGCGAAGGAAGCAGTATCTAAGGCATTAGGAACAGGTTTTAGGTTTTTTAAATGGCATGATATACAGATTATAAACAATCATGTTGGGAAGCCAATTGTGAAACTTTCAGGAAAAGCTAAACAGATATTCGAAAACAATAGATATAAGCATATAAAAGTGACAATTTCCCACAGCAGAGATTATGCGGTGGCTTTTGCGGTTATTTTAAGAGGTGATGATGTTGAAGATTGTAAGTCCTGATACAATGAAAAACATGGACAAAAGAGCCATGGAAGAATACAGCATTCCAGGTATTGTGCTTATGGAAAATGCTGGGCGAAAATTGGCCGAACAAGTAAATAATATATGGGAAAACCAAAGCATAAAGTCATCGAAAAAGGTAGTTGTGTTTTGTGGTAAAGGCAACAATGGAGGCGATGGTTTCGTTGTGGCCAGGCATTTATCAAATGCGGGTTTTGATATACATGTATTTATAACGGCTGATCCAAATGAAATAAAGGGAGATGCATTAGTAAATCTCCACATAATCCAGAAAATGGATATAGATATCCATACAACTTTGGAGAAAGATTTTTTACAGAAAGCATCTAGAGTGACAGACGGTGCCTTTGCTGTTGTGGATGCCCTTTTTGGCACTGGTCTAAAAGGAGAAGTTAAAGGGATTGCTCTAGAGGTAATTGAACTGATAAACAGTTTTGATTGCCATGTAATAGCGTGTGATATTCCATCAGGGATTTCGGGTCATACCGGGCAAGTCCTTGGCACTGCAGTGAGAGCTGAAGAAACGGTCACAATGGCATTGCCTAAGACTGGCATTGTAATTTTTCCCGGAGCACAATATACAGGCAAATTGACAGTTGCCGATATAGGTATGCCTTATTCGGTGATAAAAGAAGCAGAAACCGAAGCCATTCTATTAGAAAAGCAATATATTGCAGATTTATTCAACGAATGCCCATTAGATGCTCATAAGGGTGATTTTGGAAGAGTCTTTGTTATTGCTGGGTCTAGAGGAATGAGCGGCGCTGCAGCACTTGCAGGGCTAGCCTCGGCGCGAAGCGGTGCTGGTCTTGTTACAGTTGGCATACCCGAAAGTCTAAATGATATTATAGAGATGAAACTGACAGAGGTTATGTCAATACCCCTTTCGGAGACATCAGAAGGAAGTATTTCAAATGAGGCCTTAAAGCAGGCATTGGAATTTGCTCAAAAGTGTAATGCTGTTGCAATAGGGCCTGGACTTTCGATGAATGATGATACAAGGCAATTTGTGAAGCAATTTGTAGAAGACTGTAAAAAACCTCTGGTTATAGATGCTGATGGGCTGAATGCTCTATCAGATGAACCCAATCTACTTGCAGAGACTAGTCTATGTCAGACGGTGATAACACCTCATCCAGGCGAGATGGCTCGGCTGCTTTCTACTACTACTGATGTAGTTCAAAGGGACAGAATCGGTGCGGCAAGAGCAGCTGCAAGTAAATTAGGGAGCACTGTAGTCTTAAAAGGGGCTGGGACATTGATTGTAACGCCTGATGGGGATACATGGATAAACACCACAGGTAATCCCGGTATGGCTACAGGTGGTAGTGGTGATGTTTTGACTGGAATTATTACTGCATTTATTGCCAGGGGAATGAAGCCAACAGAAGCTGCATTGGCAGGGGTATTTATCCACGGCCTTGCAGGAGACATAGCGGTAGAAAAGATGGGTGGAGGGATTTCCCTCATAGCAAGTGATATAATTGGATACTTACATGAAGCTTTTAAAATAATATTTTCATAAGATGAGACATATAATTTATTGCAAAGGAAGCGGCTGAATATATGGACATAGTACATCTTCGACCCACCAGGGTAGAAATCGATCTAGATAATTTGGAATACAATATGAACCAGATTAAAAGTATTTTATCGCCTTCTGCTAAAATTTGTGCTGTATTAAAAGCTGATGGTTATGGCCACGGAGCAGTAGAGATTGCCCAGGAAATAATGGGGTGTGGTGCCGCATATATTGCTGTAAGCTTTATAGATGAGGCGCTTGAATTGAGGCAAAGTGGTGTAAAGGTACCTATCCTTATTTTGGGTTTTACACCGGAAAGCCAGTTTGATAAAATCATAGAGTATGATATAACACAGACTATTTATAATACATCTTCAGCTGAAACACTATCAAAACTGGCTTTAAAGTATAATAAGAAGGCAAAGGTACACATCAAAATTGATACTGGTATGAATCGAATCGGTTTTCAAGCAAATAGCAATTCCCTAACTAAAATAGCAAGTTTGTTTTCGCTAGAAGGATTAGAAATAGAAGGAATTTACACTCACTTTGCAAAAGCTGATGAAAAGGATAAAACCTTTACTAAAGAGCAATACAAAAGTTTTAATGAAATGGCAAACCGCTTAAAACAAATGGGGCATGATATACCGATTAAACATGTGGCAAACAGTGCTACTGTCATTGACCTACCTGATATGCACCTTGATATGGTAAGGCCTGGGCTTATTTTATATGGTCTCTATCCTTCACAAGAGGTGCAAAAAGATAAACTGGATTTAAAGCCACTTATGAGCCTTAAGACAAAGGTTTCACACGTAAAAAAGGTAGATAGGGGCAGGCGCATAAGCTATGGGGGGACATTTGTCACCAAGAGGGAAAGTCTAATAGCTACTTTACCTGTAGGTTATGCTGATGGGTATTCAAGACTGCTTTCGTCAAGGGCAGATGTATTGATTAAAGGCCAAAGGGCGCCTGTTGTCGGTAGAATCTGTATGGATCAGTGTATGGTTGATATTACTGATATTAAAGATAAAGTACAAACAGGTGAAGATGTTGTGCTCTTTGGCAAGATGGGGAATAAAGAGATATTAGCTGATGAGCTGGCTCATACAATAGGAACTATAAATTACGAGATCATATGTGGCGTCTCAAGGAGAGTGCCCAGAGTATATATTAGACATGGTAAAATAATTAAAGTTAAAAATCTTTTGGTATATTAGGTATAAATTTCATATTTAGATGGAAATAATTATACTGATTATTATTTTTACAATTCTCTTTTATTTGTTTCTTAATATTATAGGGGGTGCTTTTTGTGTCTAGGACAAAGAAAATTGTCGTTAGCATTCCAAATAACCTGCTTGAACAGGTTGATTGCATAATATCATTAGAAAATAAGAACAGAAGCGAATTTATTCGCGATGCAATGAGATTATATATAAGGGAGAGGGAAAACATAAGATTAATCGATCAGCTTAAAAACGGATATGTGCAGATGGCTGAAATAAATATAAAATTTGCAGAAATGGGGATATATGAAGATTACGAAGACTTTGTTGTATACGAAAAGAGGCTTTCGGAGTGTGAATAATTTATCAGTCAGACGTGGTGATATATTTTATGCCGACCTAAACCCTGTTGTGGGTTCTGAACAGGGAGGCACAAGGCCAGTTTTAATTGTACAAAATGATGTGGGGAATAAATACAGTCCAACTGTAATAATTGCAGCTATAACCTCACAAATAGATAAAGCAAAGCTGCCAACACATGTGGAATTGAAAGGCGACGAATATAAGCTTGAAAAGGATTCTGTTGTCTTGTTAGAACAGCTTAGGACAATTGATAAAAAAAGACTCAAAGGCAAGATTACATTTCTTGACAAGGAAATGATGTCAAAGGTTGAAAAAGCTTTAAAAATAAGCCTGGGGCTTGGGGAGTATGTAAAATAATGACCGCATTTGCGGTTTTTATTTTGAATATATATGCAGAAATTGCAAAATAAAGAAGGATTATTAAAAACCGTTTCGAATATATATACTAATTGCCCATTTTTACTTTATAATAATGGTGATATCGGGGGATTAGCATGGATTCCAATGCACAGTTTTTTTCCGAGCTTGTGACAGCTCTATCACTTATGATGGATCTGGATGAAAACCGAAAGCTATACCATGCATGGAGAGTTGCAATTTTATCTGAGAGACTCGCGAGGAAGATTTTACCAGAATATAGAGCTGATATTTTTTACGCAGGCCTATTACATGATATAGGCGCTATCTCACTTCCAGACCATGTGATACATTATACAGATATAAATGATCATTTAAATAATCCAGTTTTATTTAATCACACGAGAAAGGGCGCAATAATTGTAAATGAAATAGGCCCATTGAGCTTATCGGCAAGGATGATACTAGACCATCATGAGCACTGGGACGGAAGTGGTTACCCCAGAGGAAAAAAAGGCCATAAAATAGATATTGGAGGTCAGATATTAAATATCTGTGATACTTTTGATATATTGATAAGACAGGAGACTCATGCTAATTTTAAGCAAGTCAGGGCAGCACTCGATATGCGCAGAAATAAAATATACTCAAACTTAATGTACGAACTATTGATCGCTACTTTAGAAGAAGATGATTTTTTCAATAAAATTATATTTGATGAAAGAGTATCTGACATGATGCTTAAAACTATAAAAGAACTTCCAAAGATGAATATGGCAAAATACAATTTTGATATACATCGAGTTGCAAGGGTGTTTGCCACTGTTATCGACGCAAAGCACAGCTACACCGCAGGCCATTCTGAAAGAGTTGCAAACTATACTTATAAGCTTGCTACAGCATTGGATTTACCAGAAGAAAGAGCAGATAATATAAAAGTTGCCGCATACCTTCATGATGCAGGAAAAGTAGCCATACCAAAAAGCATATTAGATAAGCCAGGTAAATTGACACAACAAGAATCTACACTCATGAAAAAGCATCCAGAATATACTATGGAAATCATGAGTATGGTCAGTGCACTAAAAAGCCTAGTCGTTGTAGCAGGAGGTCATCATGAAAGATATGATGGAAGTGGGTACCCTGATGGCAACTTTGGCGATAATATTCCTATTGGTGCGCGTATAATGGCTATTGCTGATGCATTTGATGCTATGACTTCTGTTAGGCCTTATCAAAAGAGGAAAAACGCCGATGAGGCAAAGAAAGAGCTGAAAAAAAACTCAGGGAGTCAGTTTGACCCGCATATAGTCAAAGTAGCCTTAAAGGTCCTGCCGTAAATCTTTAGCAGGGGGAAGATAAGATGATGCCTTTAGTGGGAATAACAGCATCACATGATTTTGATAAAAAGTTGATTTCGTTAAGCGAGGGTTATTTTAAAGCTGTGGCAAAGGCAGGTGCAATTCCTGTGGCCGTTATGCCGATACAAGAAGAGAATGTCCTTTTAGATCTTGTAGAGCGGCTTGACGGCTTTTTGCTTTCTGGCGGTCCTGATGTTGATCCATCCTATTTTGGCGAAAGCCCTGATCAAAACATGAGAATGGTTAATCCGGAAAGAGATAAAACAGAAATATTTATTGTCAGAGAGTGTTTCAAAAGAAAAAAACCAGTGCTAGGCATTTGCCGCGGTATTCAAGTAATAAACATTGCATTAGGTGGCAGTATTTATCAAGATATACAGACAAAAATCAAAGGGGCTATCAAGCACTTCCAGGATGCTCCACAGTGGTTTGGCTCACATGAGATACACATAAAGGATAGCAAGTCTCTACTTTACAATATAGTCAAAAAGCGCTACATTAGAGTAAACAGCTTTCACCATCAATCTGTAAAAGATTTAGCACATCCTTTTAAGTTAACAGCTATTTCATGTGATGGAGTTATTGAGGCAATAGAGGCAAAAGATGAGAGCCTATTTTTCATTGGGCTGCAGTGGCATCCGGAAGAGATGTGGGAGAAAGATGAGGCACAACTTGAGATATTTAAGCGCTTTGTTGAGGCAATTGAGCTAAAGCGAAACAATAAAGTATTTTAAAAACTATAATAAGATTGTAAAAGGTGGAGATTTCAATGATTGCAATAGTTAATGGAAAGATTTTGACAATGACCGGGAATAATTTAGATAGAGGAACAATTTTAATAAAAGATGGCAAAATACTTGATATATGTCAACACATTGATATTCCATCAGATGCGGATATAATAGATGCTACCGGTAAATATGTATTGCCAGGATTCATCGATGCACACAGCCATATAGGAATTTTTGAAGAAGCAGTGGGGGAAATAGGTGAGGAAGGCAATGAGTGGACTGATCCAATAACACCACAGCTAAGAGCATTAGATGCAATAAACCCTCGTGATAAAGCCTTTGAAGATGCAGTAAAAGGAGGTATAACGTGTGCCTTTACAGGTCCGGGGAGTGCCAATGTTATTGGTGGTCAATCTATAGCAATAAAAACCTGGGGCAAAATTATAGATAAAATGGTAGTAAAGGCACCGGCTGGGGTAAAGATCGCCTTTGGTGAAAATCCAAAAAGTGTTTATGGCAAGCAGAAAAAAACCCCAGCAACAAGGATGGCAAATGCAGGTCTTCTTCGAGAAACACTGGTAAAGGCCATAAACTATAAAAATAAAACACAAACTGATGGCAAGCAAAACGATACAATTGAAAGAGACTTAAAGATGGAAATTTTGTGTGATGTATTGGATAAAAAGCTGCCTTTTAGGGCTCATGCTCACCGGGCTGATGATATAATTACAGCTATTCGCATAGCTCGAGAGTTTGATGTCGATATTGTAATAGAGCATTGCACGGAAGGTCATTTGATAGCTGACGAACTGGCTGAGTTAGATGTACCTGTTGTGGTAGGGCCATCCCTTTCTTCTCGTTCAAAAGTGGAATTAAAGGATTTGAGTTTTACTACCCCAGGTATTCTAGATAAAAAAGGTATAAAGGTTGCAATAATGACTGATCATCCTGTCATACCAATACAGTATCTTCCCATTTGCG
>DUTQ01000252.1 GCA_012841995.1 Thermoanaerobacterales bacterium
CACCACCCCTTAATATCCCAACAATCATCACTATATTAAGCATCCTAATAGGCAACATAATACAAGTTATTCTCAAAATCTTAAGGGAATACATGGCAACCTTATCTGATACATTAAAGAGAGATAAAATCCACCCGGAGCTTAAAAAAAGACAAATACCCATACAAACTCCTGCAAAAAAGCTTATTATAGCAAGCCTCTTTCCATAAATCTCTCCCATCTTTAATTCATCTTCACCTATCTTATTACCTATCATCACTGAAGATGCATTGGCCATTCCAAAAGCAATAACCATAAAAAGGTTTTCAACATTACTGCAAATCTGCACAGAGGCAATGGCCTGTGTCCCAATTCTGCCATATACAACAGAATACACAATAAAACCAATACCCCAGCAAAGCTCATTTAAAATCACAGTGGTAACAGTACCTACAATCCTTTTTACATAATCAAGAGTAAAATCCAACATCTCTCTTGGCTTTGCCGCAAGCACATCCCTTCTAAAATATATAAGCCCCAACATCATTAAAGCCTCAATTATCCTGGCTATCAAAGTTGCTAAAGCTGCCCCTTTAACACCTAATGCAGGAGCCCCAAAATTGCCAAAGATAAAGGCATAGTTTAAAAAGGCATTGCAGAGAAGGGAAAAAATAGTCACAACCATTGGAAGCAGTGCATTTTGAACACACCTTGATGCACAAGCAAAGCTTATAGTTATAGCTGTGGAGACATAGCTAATACAAACTATCCTCAAATAATCAGAACCGAGTTTTAAAACCAATGGATCATTATTAAATATTGAAATTATCTTTTCCGGTATCAAAAGTGCAATCATCGTTAAAATGATCGAAGCAATACAACCAAATACAACTTGTATCCCAAGAACCCTTCTGATATTTTTAACATCCTGCTTACCCCAAAATTGAGAAATAAAAATCCCACAGCCACTCATCATCCCCATGATGATAATATGGAACAAAATGAAATACTGGTTTGCAATTCCCACAGCGGCTATTTCAGTCTCTCCTACCATGCCAATCATCAAGGTATCGATCATATTTAACGCTGATATAATAAGGTTTTGAATCGTTACAGGTAGAGCTATATAAAAAAGCTTTTTTAAAAACGTCGAATCGCAAAACATATCCTTGATTCCACTTTTTACCCTAAAATGACATAATTCCACACCATTTACCCCCTAATAAAACAATAAGATAACCACAATGAAGTTTTTTTCAAAGTGGTTATCTTCGTCACTTTCGATTGAAAAAAAAGAAATGCCTTTCCCGCTTTAATATTTTGATTGTAGAAATATTATACAAGAAAAATAGTTGCAAATCAATCCGGTTTTTTTAAACCCAGAACTGAAAATCTGATAAATCTGCATAAAATATGAGATTTCAATCCCTCTTATGGCTAAACATTAATAACTTCAGTCAATCTCTTTGCATCCACATTTCCGCCAGACAGGATAAAACATACCTTTTGGTCTTTACTAACAGGGAGTTTCCCGGATATAGCTGCCGCTATGCCGACAGATGCGGAAGGCTCTATCAAGAGTTTTGTCTCAAATAAAACTTTATTCATTGCATCATATATTTCCTTATCTGTTACTGTGCACATCTCATCAACGTACTTCTCTATTATAGGGTAGGTGTATTTCCCAGGCTTGCTGTTTTTTAGCCCATCTGCAATAGTATTTTTAATTGGCACTTCCACAGGTTTGCCTGCTTTTCGACTCTCGGAAAATCGTGGAATAGCTTCAGTCTCAACACCGATGATTTTTATTTGTGGCATCCTTTCTTTTATAGCAGTTGATATACCGGAAATTAGTCCGCCTCCGCTCATGGGAATAACAACAACATCTATATCCTCCATATCTTCCGTGATTTCACACCCTATAGTGCCCTGGCCTGCCATAATTTGAGGGTCATCAAAGGGATGGACAAGGGTATATCCTTTTTCCTTTCTTACTTCCTCCAGCTTCTTAAACCTTTCAGGAGAAGTAAATCCATGTAAAATTACATCAGCGCCAAACGCCTTAATACCTTCAACCTTTACAGAAGGAGCATCTTCGGGAAGTATAATAGTTGCCTTTACCCCAAGCTTTTTTGCCGCATAGGCAACACCCTGCCCATGGTTGCCGGAAGATGCTGCAACTATGCCTTTTGCCTTTTCCTCATCACTTAATTGCAAGATTTTATTTAAAGCTCCACGTAGCTTAAAAGACCCAGTCAACTGCAGGTTTTCAGGCTTTAAGTAAACTTGGCAGTTTGTAAATTTTTCAAGCTTCTCACCTGAAAGAAGTGGAGTGTGTTTTACATATCCTCTGATTCTCTTATAAGCCTGCTCGATATCCTTATACTCAATAATATTTTCCATGTATTTTCCCCTTACATTACATTTTTGTAATTTCTTCCTGATATTTGCATATAATACAATTCAAACTATTTTATATAAACAGTTTCTATGTGTAATCAATTCTATATTATATATAATAACTCCTGCTTCTCTTTTCAAATCTTTTTTATAATAAAAAAAGATTATACGACAAAGATGTCGAAGTATATATTATATATCCCCTCTGAAAGGGAGGAATGTCAAAATGAGTAAAAACGGAAAAATCGCCTACGAAAGACACCGGAAATCAATAGATACGGATGCAGAAATAGCAGAAAACGAAAATGGGGAAAAAGGCGATGATGAAAATCATAAAAGAGATGAAATGCCTGTGTATACAAATGTAGATGATCCTGTTAAACTCTATTTAAAAGAAATAGGAAGAACTTCCCTACTTACAAGAGAAGAGGAAGTTGCTTTGGCAAAGAGAATAGAAGCCGGGGATAATTCTGCAAAAAAGGAATTGGCCGAAGCAAATCTGCGATTAGTTGTCAGTATTGCAAAAAAATATATGGGCAGAGGAATGTCATTTTTGGATTTAATCCAAGAAGGAAATTTAGGCCTTATCAAGGCAGTGGAAAAGTTTGATTATACAAAAGGCTATAAATTTAGCACCTATGCCACTTGGTGGATACGCCAGGCCATAACCAGATCCATAGCTGATCAGGCAAGGACTATAAGAGTCCCTGTTCATATGATTGAAAATATAAATAAACTCATAAGAGTACAGAGACGCCTTGTCCAAGATTTAGGTAGAGAGCCAACTCCCGAAGAAATAGCAGAAGAAATGGATATAGAAATCGATGAGGTTAGAAATATAATTAAAGTAGCTCAAAACCCCATATCCCTAGAAACGCCTATAGGTGAAGATGAGAACAGCTTTTTGGGGGATTTTATAGAGGATACAGAAATACAATCACCGGAAGAAAGAGCAGCATTTATTTTGCTTAGAGAACAATTGCTGGATGTTTTAGAAACTCTTACCCCTAGAGAACAAGGGGTATTACGGCTGAGGTTTGGATTAGATGACGGCAAAGCCAGAACATTAGAGCAGGTAGGAAAGGTCTATGGTGTCACAAGAGAAAGAATCAGACAGATAGAGGCAAAGGCCCTCAGAAAGCTCAGGCATCCGAGCAGAAGTAAGCAATTAAGAGGGTTTTTGGAATAGAGTTTGCGTTCTATCTAAAAAGAGAATTATACATCAATGAATAATGGTCAAGATCAATTATTTATATAATCGGTCTTGACCATTATTATTAACTATTGAGTTTCAATCCTCTATAAGTAGGCTGAAAACATGTTTTTATTAGTGCCATGCCCGTCCGTTTTCGACATAAATCGGGCGGTGCCAGGCACCTTAAAAAGATATTTAATTTAGTGATTCCTTTTTCTTCCCATAAAAAATATGCCCCCTTATGGTACTCTCCTTATGGTAGACAGATAAA
>DUTQ01000253.1 GCA_012841995.1 Thermoanaerobacterales bacterium
AAAACAATATAAAAAGGAGGCATAGGCATCAACTTGATAGCAGTGGCTTCTATTACTTTGTAAAGAGCCATAGCAGTATCTAGTGAAGTAAGGCACGGAATACCATCTTCAGCAGCAGCTCTCCTGATTTTGAATCCATCGCGCTCCGGTTCTTTTCCTCTTGTAAGTGTATTTATTATCATGTCAATTTTACCCTCTTGCAAAATATCAATGACATTTGGATGGCCTTCTTCAATTTTTTTAATTGGAGTTACTTTAACGCCAGCATTTTCCAGAGCTTTTGCCGTTCCGGATGTAGCATATAAAGCAAACCCCAAGTTCCAGAAGTTCTTCAAGAGTTTTACCGCTTCAGATTTATCTCTATCAGCTATAGTAGCGAGTATTGCACCATCAGTAGGTACTTTAAAACCTGAAGCTAAGAAGGCTTTGTAAAGAGCTTTTTCAAAAGTATATTCGACGCCTAGAACCTCTCCAGTTGATTTCATTTCAGGTCCTAGTGATGGCTCTACTTTCCTGAGCTTTGAGAATGAAAAAACTGGTGCTTTTATAGCAATGTAATCTGGTGTTGGGGCAAGGCCTCCTTTATAACCCATTTCAGAAAGGCTCAAACCTAACGCAATCTTGGTTGCTATATCTATCATAGGTATTTTGGTTATCTTGCTAATGTACGGTACAGTACGACTAGAACGTGGATTTACTTCAATAATATAAACATCATCATCAACAACCACAAACTGTATATTTATAAGACCTTTCACCGAAAGCTTTAAGGCAATTCTTGTTGTATAGTTTACAATCCTCTCGACTGCTTTTTCGCTTAAAGTTTGATGAGGATAAACCGCAATACTATCACCTGAATGTATGCCGGCCCTTTCAATATGTTCCATTATTCCGGGTATTAATACTTCTTTACCATCACAGATAGCATCTACCTCCACCTCCGTGCCGTTGATATATCTATCTATGAGCACAGGTTTTTCAGGAGATGCTTCTACTGCTTCTCTCATATAAGTCTCTAGTTCATCTAAATTGTAGACAATCTCCATGGCTCTTCCACCTAATACATAAGACGGTCTTACAAGCAGCGGAAAACCAATGTCCTTTGACTTCAATAGGGCTTCCTCTGTACTCCTTGCGGCCCCCGCTTTTGGCCTCGGTATTTCTAACTCATTTAAAAGTGCATCAAATTTTTCGCGGTCTTCTGCTAAATCTATTGATTCCACATCAGTTCCAAGTATCCTTATACCTCTTTGTTTTAAATCCGCAGCTAAATTAATAGCAGTCTGACCTCCAAACTGAACAATTACACCAATTGGCTTTTCTTGCTCGATAACTGCCATTACATCCTCAATAAATAAAGGCTCGAAATAAAGTCTGTCTGCTGTATTAAAATCAGTGCTTACAGTTTCAGGATTGTTGTTTATAATTATAGTCCTATAACCTGCTTCATGAGCTGCCCATACTGAGTGTACACAACAATAGTCAAACTCAATACCTTGGCCAATTCTAATAGGGCCTGATCCTATTATTATAACTGAAGGTCTTGGGTTGTAATCAGCTTTATTTTTAGCTTTAGTTTCAAAACTCGAATAAAAGTAGGGTGTTTGAGCCTTACCTTTTTTTGCACATGCATCTACTATACTGTATATAGGTAATATATCATGGGTTTTTCTCATGGTTTTTATATAGTTTTCATCTTTTTTCGTCAAGCTTGCGATTACTTTATCAGGAAATTGCATCCTTTTAGCCTTTTGCAAAAGAGTTGGTGTGAGCTCATCTTCAGAAAGGCTTTTTTCCATATCAATGATGTTATTTATCTTCTTTAAAAAAAATTTATCTATATCGGTTAATTGGTAAACTTCATCAATTGTAATTCCACGGCGATAAGCCTCTGCTATTGCAAACAAGCGTTCATCAGTTACATGCACTATTTTATCCTTTACTTCTTTAAGATCGGCTTTCCTCATACTTTTCAACGATAAATCTATTACATCTTGTTCCAGAGATCTAACAGCCTTCATTAACGCCCCTTCAAATATTGTATCTATTGCCATTACTTCTCCAGTTGCCTTCATCTGAGTACCTAATAGTCTATCTGCATTTGTAAACTTATCAAAAGGCCACCTGGGCATCTTCACTACAACATAATCTACAGATGGTTCAATATTCGCACCAATTTCTCCTGTAACAGGGTTTTTAATCTCATCAAGGGATAACCCTATTGCAATCTTTGAAGAAATTTTTGCTATCGGATATCCTGTTGCTTTAGATGCAAGTGCACTAGAGCGGCTAACTCTAGGATTCACCTCAATAACATAGTATTTTCCACTTTTAGAGTCTAATGCAAACTGCACATTGCATCCACCCTCAATACCTAATGCCCTGATAATCTTAAATGAAGCATCGCGCAACATTTTGTATTCAGATTTTGTAAGAGTTTGACTTGGTGCTACTACAATGCTGTCACCAGTATGAACTCCTACAGGATCAATATTTTCCATGTCACATACTGCAATACACTGGTCTTTACTATCCCTCATAACCTCAAATTCAATTTCCTTCATGCCAATAAGGCTTTTTTCCAATAGAACTTGATGAATGCGGCTTAGTTTTAGGCCATGCATGGTAATTTCTTCAAGTTGCTTGGCAGTATAAGCTGCTCCTCCACCAGTACCACCTAATGTATAAGCAGGCCGTACAATCAGAGGTAAGCCAACCTCATGTGCAAACTCCTTAGCCTCATTTAAGCTATGGACAATGCGACTGTCTGGCACAGGCTCATCGATATCCTCCATAAGTTTTTTAAAAAGCTCCCGATCTTCGGCTTTTTTTATAGAGCTAAGCGGAGTCCCCAACAACTTTACGTTATCCTTATCGAGAATACCTTTTTCCGCCAGCTCTACTGCAAGATTTAGGCCTACCTGACCTCCCAATGTGGGCAAAAGCCCATCAGGTTTTTCTCTTCTAATAACGCTAGCAGCAAATTCAGGTGTCAGCGGTTCAATATATACTTTATCAGCTATATGAGAATCAGTCATTATAGTAGCAGGGTTGCTGTTTATTAACACAACTTCAAGCCCCTCTTCTTTTAGCGAAAGACATGCTTGAGTGCCTGCATAATCAAATTCCGCTGCCTGTCCAATTATAATTGGGCCGGAACCGATAACCATTACTTTTTTTAAGTTCTTGTATAATGTCATGTTATCTCCTTCCTTATTTCATAAAAGTTAATTGCTACGACAGGACTTTAATAGTTTAAAATTCATTATCTGTATACAGTTTTGCCATCTACTATAGTCATTACTGCTTTACCCTTTAGTTTCCAACCATTAAAGGGAGTATTTTTTGATTTTGACAGCAACTTGTTTTTATCTACAACCCATTCAAGTTCAGGGTCTATAACCGTAATATCAGCAGGCATACCGGCCTCGATGCCTGCAGCAGCAAGCCCTAGTATACTTGCAGGCCCTTTAGTCATTTTCTCTATGATAGAGTTAATACCTATTTTTTCACGTTCCACCAAGTAAGTCAACACAATCCCCAAAGCTGTCTCGAGACCTAATATTCCAAAAGAGGCTTTATCAAATTCTACATCCTTTTCATCTTCACAGTGTGGGGCATGATCTGTGGCTATGGCATCGATAGTGCCATCTCTTAACGCATCTATTAGAGCCTTGACATCATCTTTTGTCCTAAGGGGAGGGTTTACCTTAGCTGCAGTATTATAGTCTAAAACAGCATCTTCTGTAAGAACAAGATGGTGTGGTGTTACCTCACAAGTAATTTTAATTCCTTCCTCCTTTGCTCTTTTAACAAGCTGAGCAGAACCTCTTGTACTAATATGGGCAATATGTACCCGTGCATCAAGTTCTTTTGCCAATAAAATATTTCTTGCAACCATTATCTCTTCTGCTGACGCAGGTATTCCTGAAAGGCCTAACCTTGTTGATATAGCACCCTCATTTATTTGACCATTCTCAAAAAGCGAAGGAACTTCACAGTGATCGATAATCACCTTATCAAACATAGACGAATAAAGTAGTGCTTTTCTCATTAGACCACTTTCAGCCACAGGTTTCCCATCATCAGAAAATGCTACCGCACCAGCCTTTGCCATATCTCCCATTTCAGTAATTTCTTTTCCCTGCATGCCTTTTGATACGCAACCTATTGGAAACACCTTTACCATACCTATTTTAGATGCTCTAGACTTTATATATTCTATCAATGCTGCATTATCAATAGGTGGATTTGTATTTGGCATACATGCCACGGCAGTAAATCCTCCAGCAGCAGCACTTCTAGTCCCTGATTCTATATCCTCCTTATACTCGTATCCAGGTTCACGCAAGTGGACATGCATATCTATTAATCCAGGTGTCACAATTTTACCTGCTAAATCAATTATTTCTACTTCACTAATATCTATGTTCTTTTCTACCGCAGCTATTTTATCTTCTACTATAAGCAAATCCAAAATCTCATCAATGTCAGAATAAGGATCAATTATTCTTGCGCCCTTTAAGATTTTCTTCACTAGCGGGCACCCCCTATTAATAGATATAATATAGCCATCCGTACAGCTACACCGCTCTTAACCTGCTCATTTATCACAGATCTGTTGCCGTCAATAACCTCAGAAGAAAGCTCAATACCCCTATTCACTGGGCCAGGATGTAAAAGAAGTACATCTTGTTTTGCAAGTGATAGCTTATTTATGTCAATCCCAAAAAGCTTTGAGTATTCTCTTTCCGAAGGAAAAAGACCTGCTTTCTGCCTTTCCATTTGTATCCTCAATGCTATTACCACATCAGCATCTTTTACTGCCTCTTCCACATTATCTGCAACTTTTGCCCCCATTTCCTCTATTTGAAATGGCATTAATGTATTTGGCCCAGATACATAAACATCCGACCCCATCTTCGAAAATCCATAAATATTTGATCTGGCTACCCTACTGTGCAGTATATCACCAATTACGGCGACTTTTAGTCCTGAAAGCCTGCCTTTAAAACGCTTAACTGTAAACATATCCAATAATGCTTGTGTAGGGTGTTCATGAGTACCATCACCTGCATTTACCACTGATGCATTCACGTGATTAGTTAGATAAGAAGCTGCCCCAGAAGAGCTATGTCTTATGACAATAGCATCTGCTCCCATCATCTCCAATGTCTTTGCCGTATCTTTTAAACTCTCGCCTTTTTTTACACTACTTGTAGATGGAGAAAAATTAATTGTGTCAGCACTTAAATATTTTCCCGCAAGTTCAAAAGAAGTTCGAGTCCTAGTGCTCGGCTCATAGAAAAGGTTTATAACCGTTTTCCCTCGCAAAGTTGGAACTTTTTTAACATCCCTGTCAATTATATCAATGAATGACTCGGCTGTTGTTAGAATGTTTTCAATATCTTTTTTGTCAACATTCTCTAATCCTAAAAGATGTTTACCAATCAACAAATTCACTCCCTTTGAAAAAAAATATACCCCTACCGACAAGGTAAGGGTACACAAGTATAGCATCTATGTTTCCTAAAAAAGCCATTTTCCGCGAGCGGGAAAAAGGCTTTCATTATCTGCTAGAGTATATCAAGTAAATGTCGCACCTTGCCGGCCTCGCTGGACCAGATTTAAAGGTAATCTTGACTTAATTTTGATTTTACTAAATATATCATAAAACCATCGGACATGTCAACAATTTATTTTTTCTTGTTATGCTTAAATTTGTTCTTATAAGACTTATAATCAATTTTATCGAGCCCATTGTACGTTTTATCATCCTCTTCATCAATTACTGTATCAGTTTTTTCCACAATCCCCACTTCTTCATTGCTATCAATATATGTTTCGCTATAATCTACGGCTCCAAGTATGTCTTGCGGGGAATTAGAGGTCCCATATCTCGCTACTTCTTGCCATGTATCTTCTCCATCATATTCATTTTTATCAGGATGAGCGCTAAAGCTTCTGGCAAAAGGATGTTTTATTATTTCTTCTTCCAGTGGACGAATTCTTCGGTTTTCATGAGCTTCTTCTCTGTTCTTACAAGTGACACATAAAGTAGCATATGGCACAGCTTCTAATCTATCCTCATCTATTGGTTTGTCACATATCTCACATCTTCCATAGCTTTTATTCTTTATTCTGTCGAGGGCATGGTTTATTTTTGTCAAAAGAACGTTTACGTTATCTTTTAGCCCTAAATCTTTTTGTCTTTCATAGGTTTCAGAACCCAAATCTGCCGGATGATTATCAATAGTTGAGAGCTCTCCTACAGAATCTCTCAAAGAATCCATACTGCGGTTTGAAATAGTTTCTTTTTGAATTTCAAGCTCATTCTTGAGCTCTAATAGCTTTTGTTTATAGTATATTAGATCAATCAAAAGATCCTTCTCCTTACTACTTACATAATAGATAACCTTTGTTGAACTATATTTACTATTTCTGCGATAAATTCACCTATTAAAGGCAATCGTAAAATCATAATTTTTTGTAAAATATAAATAAGCATGGCTCCGAGCAATGTAAAACCTACTGCCATACCAAAACCTCTTGCCATTCCGCTTAAAAAATTTAGATATAAAAGCCTTTTAGGGTTACGCAAAATCTCTACATATTCAGCAAGGTTAATCTTTTCAATATTACAGGATAAATCATCGATTTTTCCCAAAAGCTTTTTTATTTGATCTTCATTGCTCATTTGTTTCCCCTAAATAAATTTACCATTTTATTTGATATTTATAGTTTTTTATCAAGCATTTTAATCATACTTGATATCAGTTTAAACGATTTTTTAGCCGATTCGTCAACAAAAGTCTTATAATCATGAACCGCTGTGCCATCAGCTTTATCCGAAATAGAGCGTATAATCAAAAAAGGTATGTCGTTTAAATAACATACCGATTGTGTAGAAATGGAGGGTGGT
>DUTQ01000254.1 GCA_012841995.1 Thermoanaerobacterales bacterium
CTGCTTTTAAGAGATGAAAAAAAATTACATGAATTTTTAGATTATATAACTATAAATGTTTCTGAATTTTTCAGAAACCCAGCACAATGGGATATACTTGAGAAAAAAATTATACCTGATCTTTTAAAAACAAATGACAAAATAAAAATATGGAGTTCTGCATGTGCATCTGGAGAAGAACCCTACTCATTAGCTATTCTTGCTCATGAGATGGGTATAGAAGACAGGGTCACAATAATTGCTTCAGATGTAGATTTAAATGCAATTAATAAAGCAAAACAAGGTATATACCATGTAAAAAGTTTTTCAAATATCAAATTGCCCTTAATTAACAAATATTTTATCAAAACCGATTGCAGCGATCAATACATAATTAGAGATAAAATAAAAGAAACTGTTGAGTTTAAACAAATAAATCTTTTAGATGATGCCTTTCCAAAACAAAATAATTTGATATTATGCAGAAATGTTATGATATATTTTACTGAAGAAGCGAAGATTAAACTTTATAAAAAGTTTAATTCGGCACTTGCAGATGAAGGGATTTTCTTTGTAGGAAATACTGAACAAATAATAATGCCTCAAAATTACGGTTTTGTCAGTATAAAAAACTTTTTTTACAAAAAAATTACAGAATCAAAAACTAATTAACCTTTTTTTATTTTAGTTTTTTTTATAAGTTGAAATTCTAATAATATTTTTTGATATAATATGCAGTGTGGATATTAGTGTAAAATGATTATTCTATTTATAAAAGAGAGGTGTAGTTATTATGGAAAAGTTTATACTCCCAGAAACTGCTGGTGTAGCTGCTATCGGCCTAAAAACTGGTCTTATTATACCCAACGATGATATTGCTGCAATAACTACTGATACAGTTAAACCATTTGTCCAAGATGGAGATGTAATCTGTGTCACGGAAGCAGTTGTAGCCCGTTCACAAAATAGGTATGTCTCTTGTTTAGAACTTGCTGAAGATGTCAAGGCAAAACTAAATCTTAAAGCTGGCAGTACCCTTGCAGTTATAAGCCCCATAGCTAGTAGAAACCGTTTTGCTTTGATCCTTAAAGCTCTAGCTATGGCAACACAGGGCGGAAAGGTTATATTACAGCTTTCAATTCCCTTTGATGAGGTAGGAAATCAGGTAATAGATGAGAAATTTGCCACTATCAGACTAAGACTTAAAAAGGTCTTGAAAAGTTTAAGAGAAGCAAGAGAAAATACACCACAACTGAATGTCCTTATTAGAGAGATTATTGCTGCGTTAAAATTGCAGGAACTTGGTTACAACTTAATAAGTATTCGAAAAATTACTGGCAAAGGCATAGCAGATATAACTGTAGAAACACCAGAAGGTAAACTGGCTGTTGCTGAAGTTACTTTTGCTGACTTAGAAAAGTCAGCCCGAAAGGCTGTTGGAATCAAAAAGGACTTTGAAGGAGCAGAACAAGCACTGGCAATAACAGTAGATCTAGGTCATCATAGAATTACGATTGTTGATGCCGAAACCTATCAAAAAGAGAATGGTAAAATAGAACCACAAGTTTATGAATTTGGAACTCAAGTAAAAAGTTATCAGGATCCAGATGCGGTTTATACAAATGAACTTGGAAATGTCGCATTTTCACACCCAATAACAGGAATGGATTACAGAGAGTTGTACCTTAAAATGATTGAGTCAGCTGGTGCAAAAGGTGAAGTTATATATACTAATAATCCTTTAAAGATATATGATCGAGGATATATAAATGGTGTTTGTATTGGCGCTGTCCATGAACGCGAAAAATTAAAAGAGCTATTTTCTTCTTTTGGAGCATCAGTTCCGGTCATTACCATACAGGATATAGGCCCTGGCCCTTGGGGAGCAATTGGTTCAAACGTATCTGATTTTGAAAAGGGCATATTAAAACTACTGCCAGGCGATGCTGATGTGACAGCTGATAACATAAAAGAAAAAATAAAACAAGTTACAGGGAAAAATGTTGATGTATTGATTTTTGGCGATGGTGCTTATAAAGACCCAGATACAGGAATTTATGAATTAGCTGATCCTTACCCTGCAATAGGTGTAAGCAAAGGGCTTAGAAATGCCGCCCTTAGAACAGGTACAAAACTAAAGCTTCAGGTAGATACACTATATAATAGCGGTTATTCTAGAGAAGAAATTGAAAACATTTTAAAAAATAAACAAGATAAAATAACCGTGGAAAACCTCGGAACTACACCAAGAAGCGTTACAAGTATATTAGCTACATTATCTGATTTAGTAGCAGGTTCAGCTGATGCAGGAACCCCTATTGTGCTTATACGCGGATTTAAATATACATCAGAAAATTAGTTTTTAAAAACAAGCCTTCGATTAACGAAGGCTTGTTAGACTTTCTTATATTTTTATGCTGTATAAAGCAAAACATTATTATGTTGATTAAGGGTAAACTGCAGTTGAATTAAAAAACAGTATCAAGTGTTTTGATACTGTTAACATTCACAATGGTGGGCCATCAGGGATTCGAACCCGGGACGCCCTGATTAAGAGTCAGGTGCTCTA
>DUTQ01000255.1 GCA_012841995.1 Thermoanaerobacterales bacterium
AACAAAGCTATGTGAAGCCTATTTCAGGTAAATCCAGCTTAATAAACGCCATAACAGGTCAAGACATTGCACTTGTATCACAACATGCCGGAACGACTACTGACCCTGTATACAAAGCGATGGAACTCTTGCCCATAGGGCCTGTGGTGTTTATTGATACGGCAGGGCTTGACGATGTAGGTGATTTGGGAGAATTGAGGATTAAAAAAACCATTGAAGTTATGGATAAAACCGACATTGCGTTGATGGTATTTTCGCCACATGATACAAGTTTTGATTTGGAGAGAAAATGGCTCAAAGAGCTGAAGTCTCGGAAAATTCCGGTGATCGGTGTAATAAACAAGATAGATAAAAAAGATGTAAGCAAAGATAAACTATCCTCTATATCTAGAGATTTTAAAATTCCATTTGTGAAAGTTAGTGCGAGTAAAAGGATAAATATAGGAAAACTCAAGGAAATGATACACATTAATGCACCTCTGGATTATGAGCTGCCTACTTTGCTTGGAGACATAATAAGGCATAAAGCACTGGTGGTTCTCGTTACACCCCAAGATATCCAGGCACCTAAAAACCGGTTAATCCTCCCTCAAGTGCAGACAATACGAGATATTCTGGACAATTACGCCATAGCTCTTGTGACAAAAGATACAGAACTGGATGATTTACTAAATGCACTAAACACGACCCCCGATCTTGTGGTAACAGATTCACAGGTATTTAGTAATGTAAGCAAAATGGTGCCAGAAGATGTCCCACTAACCTCTTTTTCTATACTAATGTCAAGGTATAAGGGAGAACTTTCAACCTTTGTAAATGGTGCCGAGGCAATAGATACATTAAAACCGGGTGATAAAATTTTAATTGCTGAAGCATGCACACACCATCCTATGGAAGATGATATAGGTAGAGAAAAGCTCCCCAAGCTGCTGGAAAAAAGGGTAGGAGGAAAATTGCAAGTTGAGGTTAAAGCGGGAGCGGATTTTCCCGAAGACTTGACAGATTATAAGCTCATTCTTCATTGTGGGGCATGTATGTTTAATCGCAAACAGATGATGACAAGGATTATTCGGGCTTTAGAGCAGAATGTGCCTATAACCAATTATGGCATGGCATTTGCCAAATGCAATGGCATTTTAAAAAGGACTACAAAAATGTTTAAGATGAAAGAGCAGGCCCAAGCCTTGTAGAGGGGAGGATGGCTGCAGAAGAAACGGGAATTTCCGAAGAAACTGTAGTTAAAATGATTGATTGGTATGACTTTGGCCCGACTATTAACGAAAAAGATATAGTAGAACTGGAAAAGACCCAGTAGTTTTTGATAAAAAACGAAATGCTTGAAAAACCGATAAAAATTAAAAATATTATAGATACAAGTTTTGTTACAAAAAAAGATGGTGGTTAAGTCTTTTACTTACCCCATCGACAAAAACCCTAAAACAGTGCCAGCCCATTTAAGGCTGGCACTGTTTTTTTTAGAAGAATATATAAAAAATCAGTTAAAAGAAGATGAGCTTTCAGAATAACTACATGTTTGTTATGTTGTTATTGACTATTTATCACGGACAGGTTAAAATAATAATTGCATGCTGATGTGGCTCAGGGGTAGAGCAGCGCACTCGTAATGCGCAGGTCGTCGGTTC
>DUTQ01000256.1 GCA_012841995.1 Thermoanaerobacterales bacterium
CTATGTCAATGACGCTGAACCTGGGATAATTCAAGATATAGATAAAATGCTTGAAAATATTGCGCCAGAAGGCAAGCCTTATCTTCATCACAGGACAGGGGAAGATAATGGAGATGCCCATCTTAAAAGCATATTAGTTCATCATCAGGTAATAGTTCCGGTAACAGATGGAGAACTGGATTTAGGCCCATGGCAGCAGATTTATTATGCTGAATTTGATGGCCAGCGAAAAAAGAGGGTTATTGTTAAGGCCATGGGAGAATAAAAAATTTATGGCAATTTACGGCAATTATCATCATCTGGTGAGTGACTGTACCGATAAGATGCTAAACTAAAATAACAGGAGTTGATTAAATGAGTTTATCTCAAGAGCAAATCGATGAATTGACCGAAAAAGCCCGATTGATTCGAAGACATATAATAAACATGATAACTGAAGCAGGGTCAGGGCACCCGGGGGGCTCCCTTTCGTGTGCCGATATATTGACAACATTATATTTCCATGTACTAAAGGTAGATCCAAAAAATCCTAAATGGGCTGAAAGAGACCGATTTGTGCTCTCTAAAGGTCATGCCGCACCGGCACTTTATGCGGTACTTGCAGAAAAAGGTTTTTTCCCGAAGGAGGAGCTATTAAAACTCCGCAAGACAAATGCAATGCTTCAAGGGCACCCTGATATGAATGGTACACCTGGCCTTGATATTTCAACAGGTTCATTAGGTCAGGGCTTATCAGCTGCAAATGGAATGGCACTTGCAGCAAAACTCGATAAAAAAGATTATAGAGTTTACGTATTATTAGGCGATGGCGAAATTGAAGAAGGACAGGTTTGGGAAGCAGCTATGTGTGCAGCCCATTATAATTTAGACAATTTAACTGCTTTTGTTGACAATAATGGATTGCAGATCGACGGGCCAATTGATAAGGTAATGTCACCAGGGATAATTCAAGATAAGTTTAAAGCATTTGGATGGAATGTAATAGATATTGATGGCCACGACTTTTCGCAAATCGCATCAGCTATAGAACAAGCCAATAATACTAGGGGTAAGCCAACTGTCATAGTTGCAAAAACCATTAAAGGCAGAGGGGTTCCCTTTATGGAAAATGAGGCAGGATGGCACGGGAAAGCCCCTTCAAGACAGCAAGCATCAGAGGCATTAAGAGCTATATGATTTTGCACTTTAATATACAATAGATTTGTCAGATAGGAGGATTTTAATGGCAAAGATTGCAACAAGAGAAGCCTATGGCAAGACTCTAGTAGAGCTTGGTGAAGAAATACAAGATATAGTGGTTTTGGATGCAGACCTTTCCCAATCCACAAAAACGGTCTTTTTTGCAAAAAAGTTCCCAGAAAGGTTTTTTAATATGGGTATAGCAGAGCAAAACCTCATGGGCACGGCAGCTGGTTTTGCGGCCAGTGGAAAGATACCTTTTGCAAGTACGTTTGCTGTATTCGCTACTGGCAGGGCTTTTGAACAGATAAGGAATTCCATATGCTACCCTAAGTTAAACGTCAAAATAGCAGCAACTCATGCTGGCCTAACAGTTGGTGAGGATGGGGCCACACATCAAGCGATTGAAGACCTGGCCATTATGCGTGCACTGCCCAATATGACGGTTATATGCCCTGCTGACAGCGTAGAGACAGAACTTGCTGTGCGGGCTGCTGTCCTTTATGATGGTCCGGTATATTTAAGACTTGGGCGCCTTGCCGTAGAGACTATTTTTGACGAAAATTATGAATTTAAGTTAGGGCGTGGAGTCACGTTAAGAGAAGGCAAAGATATTGCAATAATAGCTACAGGCATAATGGTAAACGAGGCCATCAAGGCAGCGCAAAAGCTTGAAAAAGACGGTATTGATGCCATGGTAATAAACATATCTACATTAAAGCCAATCGATAAAGAGATTATATTAAAAGCAGCTGAATGTGGTGCCATAATTACTGCAGAGGAACATTCCATTATCGGAGGTCTTGGAAGTGCAGTAGCAGAAGTGCTGGCAGAGTCAAAACCTGTACGCATGAAACGAATTGGCATTGCTGATGAGTTTGGACAATCAGGTAAACCTGATGAGCTATTGAGATTATATAATCTGACATCAGATGATATTGTCAAAGAGGCTAAAAAATTAAAAGCATACTAAAAGCATAGAGATCGATTCTTAAACGTCCGTTATTCGGGCGCTTTTTTTATTGTTGGATATAAAAAAACTCTTCAGCAGGTTGCACTGTTATTATCATAATTCCTGCAATTTGATTTATAGGGTCATAATCTTTTAGTATAGTCCTTATCTTTAATCCGAATTTCTTTTCAAAAATCTTTTTAAATCTTATTTTAAACTCATTTAACAACGCTAGATCGATAAGTCTTGCGGTAAAAGCATCTTTACCGTCAAGATTTTTTAACAGAGAGATCCTGCGATTCAGACCAATAATTATTATTTTGTCTCTAGATATCTCAATCTTCTGCCAATCTAGTTTTCTGCCATACATTTCCTCGTTTATGTTGTTATTGATTATTATTAACTCTTGTTTAAACTCCTCCAAGCTTTTCAAAAAAACCACTCCTTTTAAAGTATTAGCATAAACAAATTTAGAAAGAATACCTATTATAAGCATATTCAATTCTGGAATAAAATTTACTTCTGATAAATATTTTGATTTGAAAAATAAGATTTACTATATATGTGGATAATATACTGTCTAATTTACAATAATATTAGTGAGTTAAAAAGTTAATAATAAAACAGAAATAAAAAAACAGTTGAGGGGAAATGTAAATGAATTTAACTATTCTTTCGACATATCCACCGCGAGAATGTGGCATAGCTTCTTTCTCAAATGACTTAAAGACTAACCTTGAGCTATGGGGACAAAATGTATCGATCCTTGCAATGAATGATAACGGCAGTTATAAATACCCCCAAGAGGTTGTATTTGAATTAAATGAAGATTCAAGAGATGATTACTTAATATCAGCTCAATTTGTGAATACAGCTGATATAGATGCTGTTTTTATTGAACATGAATACGGCATATTTGGAGGTCCAGATGGTGAATATGTTTTGGACTTTGCCTCTGACCTTAAGAAGCCTTTTATATTAAATACACATACTGTTTTACCAAAACCACAATTACATCAGAAGAAAGTTTTATCACAATTGGGTAAACAAGCAACAGCCGTGATTTGTATGACTAATCGTTCAGCTGAACTTTTAAATAGGGTATATAATGTTTCTTCTGATAAGGTTTTTATAGTTCCACACGGAGTGCCTACTTTTAGAAAGCTGCCCAGGGATGAGATTAAAAAAGCTTATGGTATATCCGGTTGTCCATTGGTAACAACTTTTGGGTTCATTGGACCTGGTAAAGGCATTGAGATTGGAATAAATGCTGTGGCCAAGCTGAAAGAAAAATACCCGAATATAATCTATCTCGTCGCTGGAGAGACACATCCAAATCTTAAAAAACGAATAGGAGAGTCATATAGAGATTCCCTTCTCGAGTTGATTGATTTACTTATATTGTTGTGCATATCAAGTAAATCAATCAACTCGAGAAGGGAATCTCTATATGACTCTCCTATTCGTTTTTTAAGATTTGGATGTGTCTCTCCA